>JAISUM010000024.1 GCA_031272095.1 Candidatus Symbiothrix sp.
AGTATTTGTAATATACATCCGGATTGACGCCGGAATATATATTCACACTGCCCGCAATACCCGCGAGCATCACAACTGTAAATAATACTTTTTTCATTTCGATAAAATTTAAATTTTAAGTTATTATTAAAAAAACATTTTTTCTGTTGTATTTATCATTTATTGAGTAACATATCCTGAAGACAGTGGAACTTTCACTGCGGACAGTGAAAGTTTTTCGGAAGACAGTAGAAACCTTGCTGTCTTCGATATAAGTGATTGATTTACAAGTTTTTCGGTGGTGGTGGGGGGGTAAAGACCAAAAAATAAAAATAACGCAGCAGAGCGCACGCAAAGGGCATTTACGGGCATCGTGGCGGCGGGGATGTACCCTGCATTTTGCGATATATTCTGTTTGTACTGCATATTTTGAGTTGTTATTCGATGGTGCAAAATAGTTATTTTTTTTGAATTTGCCAAATAATTGGGAAAAAATTGCGCATCTCGAATATCTTGTTGCCCTGTCCGGCAAACTGCCCGAGCGTATCATTTACGTAGGTTTTGGCGTATTTCGACAGCATACCCGGTTTTGCTTCCGTGCCTTGCAGCGTCGTAGTCCTAACTGATCATATTTTTGAAAGTGCAAAAAAAATGAGATTTTTTCTCTGAAAATTTTCCGAAACCTCGCCTCACCGACAGACAACCGGCGTTTTGCACGACACGACGCGCCCTTCCATATTGAATGCTTCGGTATAAACGACGTAAATGCCCGCCGCCAAAGTCTTGCCGCTTTCGTCTTTGCCATCCCATTCGACGACGCCTTCCGGTCCGAGTATCGCATTGAGTAAGAGTGTTTTCTGCTTCTTGCCCCAAGCGTCGAAGATGAACATCCGGCTGTTGTATCCCGATTGTTCCACACGGTAACGAATCTGATACCTGCCGATAGATGCCTGCGAATAATCTATCTCGACTTCGACGCCTGCCTCCGGCTGTTTGCCCGACATATTTTGCGAATTGACATATCCGGGTGTGCCGTATCCGCTTTGCGAAGTTGCCGACGTCCAGTTTGTGGCGTCTTGCGTCGGCTGATTCCAACGGATGCGTTCCAAAGCGACGCCTTTTTTATCCGACAGCCCTTTGGCGTGCATGCCTTCGGTATAATATAACTGGTCGATAATCTGCATATTACGATTGTTCAAAATCACGGCGCATCCGCTTTCATTTGCCAAAGAAGGCATAGCGGTCGGCTCGGCAAACTGCGATTCTTCGCGACAGTCGAAAAATGCGCACACCGATTCGCGGGCGATACTGACCACTATATACTGTTGCGGCGACAGAAACAGCGGCAGTTGCGTCAAGGAATAGACGGCATTGAACGAGCCGTCGGACGGTTTGCGGCTGGTGATACTCAGATAGCGCAAATCCAAAATTTTTTCGGAAATATTGTAGAGTTCGACATAATCTGCGCCGTCAGTCGGCGGATTGAACAAGATCTCGTTGATGATCACGTCCGCAGAATCCGCTTCCGCTGCATTGCCAATAAACACGGTCGATCCGCCCAAAGCATTGCCGGAACGGTCGCGCACACCTGTCAAATGCAGTCCGACCATCTCGCCCTGCGGCGGAAAAGCATTGAGTTGCAATGTCAAACTGTCGGCATACAAAGGGTTGGTCGTCGCCTGCAAAACATGATAATCGTCCGCATCAAGCGTGTAAGATTGCAAGTCTGTCAACGAGGTTTCATTCATCGGTTTTGAAAAATAAATTTTCACCTGAAAGTTGTCGGCAAGCAAGACCGAAACGATACTCGGCGCAGTCAAGTCGGGGTTGTCTGCCTGAATGGAATTGACAGCGGCAGGCGTACCTCCGGCAACGATCGACGCCGACCAGTTCGTCGCCAAATTCGAGACATTGTTCACATCAATACACTCCAACGAATAGCCGCCGTTGGCTTTTTTTTCGGCGTCGTTGTACATCTTGTCGGAATATTCAAACCAAGCGATGATTTCCGTCGTACCTGCTTTTCCGAATTGCAACAATTTGCCGGTATTTGCCAAAGTCGGGAACGAAGTAACGCCCGCCACCGTCAGCGAGGCGTCGAAATTGGCTACGGCAGTCGTTTTGCACAACACAAAGTAGGACTTCGGCGCAATCGTTTTATTCGGCAAAGCATAGGCCTTGTCGCCGTAATAGAACAAATAATTGCTTAATGACAAGGATTGGTCACCCGCATTGTACAGCTCGACATACTCCGGCTGATCGGATCCGGTACCCGGATTTGCCATAATTTCGCTAAACACGACATCGCTTTCCGACTGCGCTATCGCCGAAAATGACCGGACGAGAAACATCATAAAAATAATTTTCTTCATAAGAATAATGGTTTTTATAGTTATTATTAGTACTTTTGCAGGCTCAAAACCTGCATTTGTTTTGGAAATATCTAAATTTGGTGCAAATGTAGGATTTATTTTTGAATTACAGTATCATTAACAGTAAAATTTTTAAAATAAAACAATGAAAGTAGCGATTGTTGGCGTGAGTGGCGCAGTAGGACAGGAATTTCTGCGGGTTTTGGACGCAAGAAATTTTCCGATAGACGAATTATTGCTTTTCGGCTCGGCTCGAAGTGCAGGCAGCGAATATAATTTCAGAGGCAAGTCATATACCGTCAGAGAATTAAAGCATAATGACGATTTTCGCGGCGTGAATATTGCTTTCACGTCTGCCGGCGCGGGAACATCGAAAGAATTTGCCGAAACCATCACAAAATATGGCGCGGTGATGATTGACAATTCAAGCGCGTTCCGTATGGACAGCGATGTGCCGCTTGTTGTGCCGGAAGTGAATCCGGAAGATGCAAAAAATCGCCCGCGAGGAATTATTGCCAATCCCAACTGTTCAACCATTCAAATGGTGGTTGCGCTGAAACCGCTGAACGATATTTCACCGATTCGCCGTATTCACGTCGCGACTTATCAATCTGCGTCGGGTGCGGGCGCGGCTGCGATGGCGGAACTTATTCATCAGCACGAACAAATTGCGGCGGGGGAAAAACCGACTGTGGAAAAATTTGCCTATCAGTTGGCGTTCAACGTGATACCTCATATTGACGTATTTCTCGAAAACGGTTATACCAAAGAAGAAATGAAGATGCACAACGAAACGCGCAAGATTATGCATTCAAATGTCGATGTCAGCGCAACTTGTGTGCGTGTTCCTGCTCTTCGCGCCCATTCAGAAGCAGTTTGGATAGAAACCGATCGTCCGATTTCGGTTGAAGAAGCGACTGTCGCGCTGTCGAAAGCAGCAGGCGTGATTGTTCAGGATAAACCCTTGGAAAAACAATATCCGATGCCGCTTTTTGTCGCGTCGGCAGACCCTGTTTATGTCGGGCGAATCCGAAAAGACATCGCCAATCCAAACGGATTGTCGTTTTGGTGCGTCGGCGACCAAATCAAGAAAGGCGCCGCTCTCAATGCCGTTCAGATTGCGGAATATTTGATTGCTGCCGGAGATTTGAAATAAAAATTCTATTCGAAAACTTGTCAGAATCAAAAAAAAGCAGTACTTTTGCATCCGCTTAACAAAAGCGGAAATCGGTCCTATAGCTCAGTCGGTTAGAGCACCTGACTCATAATCAGGGGGTCCTTGGTTCAATCCCAAGTGGGACCACTTTGAAACAGAGAGGTTTGCAAGAAATTGAGAACCTCTTTGTCGATGTTTGTGCATCTCGATATTTTTTTGTACTTTTGCAGTCCGATATGGGCAGAATTATTGCAATTGATTACGGAAAAAAGCGCACGGGATTGGCGGTGTCGGATCCTATGCAGATGATTGCCGGCGGATTGGCGACGGTAGTTTCTCATCAAGTAGTGGATTTTCTCAAACAATATGTCCGCGACAATCCGGTAGAATTGTTCGTAGTGGGAGAGCCGCGCCAGATGAATTACGAATTTTCGGAAAATGCGCAACGTGTTCTGCTGTTTCGGAAACAACTGCAAAAAGCCTTCCCCGATGTTGCGATTTGTATGGCTGACGAGCGTTTTACCTCTGTGTTGGCGCATCAGGCGATGATCGACGGCGGATTAAAGAAAAAACAACGACAAAACAAAGCATTGGTCGATGAGTTGAGTGCAGTAATTATTTTACAAAGTTATTTAGAGACAATACGAAAATGATATTACCTGTTTATTTATACGGACATCCGATTTTACGGAAAGTTACGCAAGATATTCCATTGGATTATCCCGACTTGAAAACCCTGTTATCCAATATGTTTGAAACGATGGACAAAGCAGAAGGCGTTGGCTTGGCTGCGCCCCAAATCGGCTTGGAAGACCGCATCTTGGTGGTCGATTTGAATGCTTTCGCTGAAAAAGATCCCGCTTGCAAAGGTTTCAGAAAAGCCTTTATCAATGCGCATATCCTCGAACGGACAGGCGATGAAGTGCAGATGGAAGAAGGCTGCCTCTCGATTCCCAATATCCACGAAAAAGTGCCCCGTTTTTATCAAATTCGGATGCAGTATTTGGATGAGAATTTGCAGCCGCACGATGAAATTTTTACCGGCTATCATGCCCGCGTTCTGCAACACGAATACGACCATTTGGACGGCATCATGTTCACCGACCGCATTTCGGGCATCCGCAAACAGATGATTCGTTCCAAACTCAACCGCATTATGCGCGGCGAAACGGATTGCTCCTACAAAGTCAAACGCAGATAATTTATCGTGGCGCTTTGGTATAGAGATACGCCGCAATGAAGATATAAACAAAATTAGGAATCCACACCGCAAACCACGAGCTGACGGATCCCGAAATGGCAAATGATGACGAGACCTGCATAAAAAGTATGTAGGAAAAACTGATCAGCAGCCCCAAACCGATTTTCATTCCCATACCGCCTTTGACCTTTTTTGCCGAGATCGACACGCCGATCAAAGTCAGAATAAACGCTGCCAAAGGCATGGCAAACCGCTTGTGATATTCTATTTCAAAGAGTTGGATATTGCCGATGCCACGCTGCTTTTGTCGTTGGACATAGGTTTGTAAAGCAGGCGTACTCATTTGTTCGCAATCTTGTATCGAAATCATAAAATCGGACGGAATGATGGTCAGCGTGGTGTCGATCGCGTCGCCGGTGGTGATTTCCTCTTTCATCCCGATAAAATTGCGAATCATATAGTTTTTGACCGTCCAGTGATAGGCGGTATCCCATTCGATGGTTTGCGCCGTCATACGCGATTTGAGTTCTTTGCCTTCAAAACGTTCCAGCGAGAAACGTCTGCCGCGTTTGGTCATACTGTCAAAATTGTCGAAATAAGCGATCACGCCCGGTTCGACTTCCAACTGAATATTGTTGGAATAGGTAACGCTTTTGTCGCGGATATAAGTATTGTACAAGGCGATGCGTTTGACGTTTGCCGGAGGAATAACGAAACTGTTCAATCCGAAAGTCATCACCGCGATAAAGGCAGCCGACAGCATATAAGGCAGGAGCAGGCGTTTGAAACTCATTCCGCTGGACAGCATCGCTATGATTTCCGAACGGTCTGCCAATCGAGAAGTGAAGAAAATCACCGAGATAAAGACAAACAGCGGGCTCAACATATTGACAAAATAGGGAATAAAATTGAGATAATAACTCACAATGACCTCAATCGGAGCATCTTTCCGGTCAAATTTATCCCATTTTTCAGTCAGGTCGAAGACGACGGTAATGGCGATAATCAGCAGAATAGTAAAGAAATAGGTACCGAGAAATTTCTTGAGAATGTACCAATCAATGATTTTCAAGCCTTTCTTCGCCGACATATTTATCTCCCGAGCAATTTATTGTATTTCTGTGGATTGCCAATGATTTTCAAGCCTTGTGTCAATGCGTCGTTTTCGGTGTTGATGATTTGATAATACTCGCTGATCGTCCAGAGATCGCGAGCCATCAAAGCCTTGATTTGTAAGCCGATCAACGATTTCGATTTTTCAAACTGCGCTTTGTCTTCATCGGTCAGCGTCGATGATTTATGGTTTGTCGCCTTCGCGTTGTTGCCGGTATAAATCAGTTCAAAATCCTCTGTTTGAAACAGTTCGAGTAAATCGTGGAACATTTCCGCCGATACTTTGAAATGGTCGCGGAAGTCGGCAAATTTCGCATATTGCGATTGCAAAGCCGAGCGGTGCGCGTCGATGTAACGGATGGCGTATTTATTAACGCTACCCGATGCAATCAGCGAGCGGTGCATATCGGTATAGCGCGTCGTATCTATCGGAACAAAGAAATCGGGCATAATGCCGCCGCCGCCGAAAACGGTGCGTTGAGTTATCAGCGTGTTATATTTCAGCGAATCGGGGAAATGGATGCTGTCGGCGCTGATCATTTCGCCGTGATTATAACGTTCGATGACTTCCTGATTGTACGCCATTGCGTTGCCGTTTTCATAAGGTTTCTGAATGGAACGTCCGGATGGCGTATAGTAGCGGGCGGTCGTCAATTTGATCACCGAGCCGTCGGGTAGTGGGATGGGGCGTTGCACCAAGCCTTTGCCAAACGAGCGTCTGCCGACGATCACGGCTCTGTCCCAATCTTGCAGAGCGCCTGCCACGATTTCGCTTGCCGAGGCGGAGGCTTCGTTGATGAGGACGACCAATCTACCGTCTTCAAAAGCGCCTTGATTGCGTGCAAAGTCGTTGTTGCGGCGTTGATGAACGCCTTCGGTATAGACGATCAAGCTGCCGCGTTGCAAAAATTCGTTGGCGATATCGACGGCTGCGTTCAGAAATCCGCCGCCATTGTCCTGCAAATCGAGAATCAGATTTTCCATACCTTGTGCTTGCATGTCTGCCATCGCATCGGTCATTTCTTTGTGCGTGGTAGCCGCCATACGATTCAATTTGATGTATCCGGTCGTTTTATCCACCATATAGGCAGCGTCTAAACTGTAAATGGGAATCTGGTCGCGGATGATTTTGAAAGGGATCAAATTGGGATGGTTGGAACGCATCACTTTAACATTGACTTCCGTCCCTTTTTTGCCTTTCAGTCGCGAAGTTACGTCGTTGGTGGACATTTTGACGCCTGCAATCACAGTGTCATTGACCTCAATAATGCGGTCGCCTGCCTGCAAGCCGACTTTTTCCGAAGGTCCGCCCGGTATGACTTGCAACACATAGACCGTATCGGTCTGCATATTGAATTGAATACCGATGCCGTCGAAATTGCCTTGCAAAGGTTCGTTCATCTCTTTGACTTCCTTCGGCGTCATATAGGCAGAATGTGGGTCTAACTTTTGCAGCAGCGCCACCAGCGCATCTTCCGTGAGCTTTTTAGCGTCAACGGTATCTACATAGAGGTTTTCGATAGCGGCAATGGTCATACTGATCTTTGCCGAGTTTTCGTTGTAATTTTGTCCGAAGGAACACGCATTAAGTCCGATCAGACACAGGAAAGCAATACACAGATTTTTCATCAAATTTATTTTTTTATTTTTTATCAAATACATCATATAAAGAGTTTAAGCTGATAAATTCGGGTACTATTTTTTTCATCAGTTTGACGGTTGCCTCATGATTGTAGCTGCGGGCTGTGTCGATCAGTTTGGCAATATTCGTCTGTACATATTTGTAGTCGTAGGTTTTCACCTGACCAATCATGATTTTTTGATTGTGAGTCGGCTGCACGGTTTCTCTATCGTAGAGCAATTCTTCGTAGAGTTTTTCGCCCGGACGCAAACCTGTGAAGATGATATCTATATCTTTGTAAGGCGTAAAGCCCGACAATTTGATCATCATTTCCGCCATGTCTTTGATTTTGACAGGCTGTCCCATATCGAAGACGAAAACTTCGCCACCTTTTCCGAAATTGCCGGCGTCCAAGACCAAACGGCAGGCTTCGCTGATGGTCATAAAATAGCGGATGATGTCGGGATGGGTAACCGTCAACGGACCTCCGGCGCTGATTTGCTGTTCAAAGCGGGCGATGACAGATCCGTTGGATCCCAATACATTGCCGAATCGCGTGGTGATGAATTTGGTCGCTTTGTCGCCCAATTCTTCTTTCTGTTTTTTTGACAGCGATTGCACATACATTTCGGCGATGCGTTTGGAGGCGCCCATCACGTTGCTTGGATTGACTGCTTTGTCGGTCGAAATCATCACAAAGACTTCCACATGATATTTTGCCGCCAAATCAGCCAAATATTGACTGCCCTGCACGTTGGTCAAAATTGCTTCGCAGGGATACAGTTCCATCAGGGGAACGTGTTTGTAGGCGGCGGCATGATAGACGATTTGCGGCTGGTATTGCCGGAAAATGCTTTCCATCTGTTTCAAGTTGCGGACGTCGGCTATCAGCGGCGTTTGGTTGATATGCGGATATTTGTCCTGCAATTCCATACTGATATTGTGCAAAGGACTTTCCGCTACATCGCACAACAGCACTTGACGAATTCCGAATTTGCAAACCTGTCGAACAATTTCGCTGCCGATCGATCCGGCGGCTCCGGTGATCATAATGGTTTTGCCGGACAACTGCTGCGCAATCGCATCCAAATCAATTTCTATCGGGTCGCGGTGCAAGAGATCTTCAAATTTGATTTTTTCCAACTTGCTGATTTTTTGCGGATCCAAATTTCCCTCTTCGGTATAAAGCGGCGAGAGTAGCGTTTTTTGTGTTTGGATACATTTTTCGGCAAGGATATGTTTTTCCTGTATGTCAATCTGCTTGGGATCGATGATAACCGCCTGAAATTTCGACAGACATTCTTCGTCGTGGAAAGCATCGTTCATATCGTAGATCGGCAGGTTGTATATCCGTTTGTTTTTCGGATTGGATCCGACAACAATAAAACCGATGATATAATAGCTCATATCGTAGGTGTGATTGATCAGACGCATCAAATCGAGATTGGCAGGCGCCACACCATACATCAATGCCGGTATGGATTTGAAATGCTTGTTGTCGGTCGTCTGAACATAATCATACATCAATCGAATACTGAATTTGCTGAAAAACAGGAAAGTGAAAGTCATCATGGCATAGATCAAAAATCCCATGCCGGGCAACAGATAATTCTTGCCGTAATGTGTCATCAACAAATGCACGAGGATCAACACAATACTGGAACAAAAGAGCGAACAGAAAATGCGAAAAGCATCCCTCGTTCCCGCATAGCGAATGATACCCGAATGTATCTTGAAGATCAGAAAAAACAGACTGGTAACAGATATACAGACCAACATCCTGCCCACAAAGCCTTGCCACGAAAACGCTGCATGCGACAGATTCATGAAGATCCAATAGGTCAGCGAAAACGATATGGCGGCTGTAACCACGTCCATCGCATAGACTGTCCATTTCGACAGGTAAGGCGTCTTAAATATCCAACGGCATACCTGCAATAACTTGTCGTTTAAGTATTTTTTTACATTTTTCATATATATATATATATATATAAATTTTGATAATTTTATTCAAAATAGTTCAATATTCGGTAGCCTCCGTCTTTCAAGTAGGCTTCTTTTTTCATTGTTTTAATATCACTCGCCATCATATCTGCTATCAGCGCATCCAGATCGTATTTGGGTTCCCAGCCCAATCTGGAGCGTGATTTGCTTGCGTCGCCTATCAGCAATTCTACTTCTGTCGGACGGAAATACTGCGGATCGACCTTGACCACTTTTTCGCCAATGCGTTGTTTGAAGGCTGCCAAATAGCTTTCTCCGACTTTTTCGGAAAAGATGGCTGCATCCACTGCTGCGATGACACCGGTTTCGTCGGCGCCTTTTCCCGTGAAATCCAACTTGACGCCGATTTCAGCGAAGGCTTTGGCGATGAAGTCGCGAATGGTGGTCGTTACGCCGGTCGCGATCACATAATCGTCGGGCGCGTCTTGTTGCAAAATCAGATACATTGCCTTGATATAGTCTTTGGCATGTCCCCAGTCGCGTCGGCTGGAGAGGTTGCCCATATACACTTCTTTTTGAATACCCAGTGCAATGCGTGACAAGGCGCGGGTAACTTTCCGTGTAACGAAAGTCTCGCCCCGCAATGGCGATTCGTGGTTGAACAGAATTCCGTTGCATGCAAACATATTGTAGGCTTCGCGGTAATTGACAGTGATCCAATAGGCATACATTTTAGCGACGGCGTAGGGGCTACGCGGGTAGAAAGGCGTCGTTTCGCGTTGCGGCACTTCCTGCACCAGTCCGTACAGTTCGGAGGTAGAAGCCTGATAGATGCGTGTTTTCTGTGTCAAGCCGAGCAGACGCACGGCTTCCAAAATGCGCAAAGTGCCTAATCCATCCACATTTGCCGTATATTCCGGCGTATCGAAGCTCACTTTGACGTGGCTTTGTGCTGCCAAATTATAGATTTCGTCGGGTTGTATTTCGCTGATGATCCGCGTCAAGTTCATTGAGTCGGTCATATCACCATAATGCAAGATTAAATTTCTGTTATCCAAATGCGGATCTTGATAGAGGTGATCTATCCTGTCGGTGTTAAACAACGAGGCGCGGCGTTTGATGCCATGCACCGTATAGCCTTTTTTGATCAAAAATTCAGACAGATAGGCTCCGTCTTGTCCGGTAATACCGGTAATTAATGCTGTTTTTGACATTTTATTTTTCAATTTTTATATTTCAGATCAGACGCGGCACGCCACGTCTCTACTAATCACTTTATTGTACGGGCAGGGCGCGCCCTGCCCCTAACTAATCACTAATCACTAATCACTAACCACTATACCACTGATACAGCTTTTTCACGCCTTCTTCGATGTCGATACGATGTTGCCAACCGAGAGCGTTCAGTTTCGAGGTATCGGTCAGTTTGCGCATAGTGCCGTCGGGTTTGTCGGTGTTGAAGACAAATTTGCCTTGATAACCGACCGTTGCGGCGACGAGTTCAGCTAATTGTCGGATAGTGATTTCTTTACCCGTACCGATATTGATATGGGTATTACGGATTTCTTTGTCGGCGGGTTTGAGGTCGGAAAAATCGACTTTTTCCATCACAAACACGCAGGCGTCAGCCATTTCTTCGCTCCACAAAAATTCGCGCAGGGGAGTTCCGGTTCCCCATATTTCGACGCTGTCTTTGTGGACGCCGTATTTATCTAATTTGGCTGTTATATCATTTTGAGGGGCGTCGCCCGACACGCCTTCGACCGGCAAGCGGTTGAAATCGGCGCGAATGGCTGCCCAGTTGTTTTCCATCAGTTGTTTGGCTATGTAGATTTTTCGCAGCAAAGCGGGCAAGACATGCGATTTTTCCAAATCGAAATTGTCGTTGGGACCATACAGGTTGGTCGGCATCACGGCGATATAGTTGGTTCCGTATTGCAGGTTGTAACTTTCGCACATTTTGATACCGGCGATTTTCGCCATTGCGTAAGGTTCGTTGGTATATTCGAGCGGAGAGGTCAGCAGGCAATTTTCCGGCATCGGTTGCGGCGCTTCGCGGGGATAGATGCAGGTAGAACCGAGAAACAGCAGTTTTTTGACGCCATTGAGATAGGAGGCGTGAATCACATTGTTTTGGATTTGCAGGTTTTCATAGATGAACTGCCCGCGGAGGGTGGAGTTGGCAACTATGCCGCCGACTTTGGCTGCCGCAAGGAAGACATATTCGGGACGTTCCTGTGCAAAAAATGCGAAGACAGCTGCCTGATTGGTCAAGTCCAACTCGTGGTGGCTGCGCAAAAGCAGGTTGGTATAGCCTTTGCTCCGCAGGTTTTCGACGATAGCGGAGCCTACCAAGCCTTTGTGTCCGGCGACGTAAATTTTAGCTGTTTTTTCCATTTTACTTACGACGCATCATCGGTTTGTGAATCGGTTTGCGGTATTTTGCCGCATACATTTTTACTAATTTACTCATCTTTTTTGCATCCCATTTCGGGGTTGTTTTCTTTTTCAAGAAAGGGTTAGCCGTCTTTGTCGTACTCGGTTTCGTTACAACGGAACTGCCGGCGCTACCTGTCGCTGTTTGAGCGGATGCAACAGAGACAAGACTGCTCAAAGTGAACACGACTGCCAGACCCAATACTGTTTTTTTCAAATTTTTCATTTCGTGAATACATGTGTTTATTTTATTTTTTCCAAAAAATCCGGCGGGATATAGGTTGTTGCCAACGAACATACGCCTTCCAATCTTATTACCACCCGTTTGTGTCCCTGCACGCGCACCAATTCTCCTTCGATGCCGGCAAAAACGCCGCGAATGACCCGTACTTTGTCTCCACGTTTCAGCTCATGGTCGATGATAATGGAGCCTTTCTCTTCCAAATTCAGCACCATCATAAAATCCTGCATCTGTTTGTCAGGTATTTCGCGAAATTTACCGGTCTCAAAATTTCGGAGGTAGTTGATGGTGAACCCCGACTGATCGGGCAGCGACAGGGCTGTTGTATAATCCGCACGCACAAATATCAGGCACGGGATCACCGGTTCTTCCTCTTTTCTCCATTGTCCGGCTCGCACTCTTCCGACTGTTCGGAAGGGTATGAAATGCTGTATATTAACTTCTTCCCGAAGGAAAAAGGTCTTTAATTTTTTTTCTGTTCGGTATTTGACTCGCGCCGCATACCAATGCTGTTCATCTCCATTCACGCGATTTAATCCGTTGTGTAATAGGATGATTTGCCGTAGTTGCCGTAAGCGCCATAGCCTGCGCCATACATTTTTGTCGGATCTACGCCATTCAATGCTACTACCATATTTTTCAGCTTTCTTTCGTTGTACAATGCTTCGATTTCGGGCAAAGCGTATTTCGAGGTGTAAGCATGACGCACTAAATAGATCGTAGCATCTACATATTTATTGAAATAGAACGAATCGGATACCAAGCCCACCGGTGGTGTATCGACGATGATATAATCGTATTCGTCTTCAATGGCTTTGAACAGGTCGTCCAATCTCCCCGATACCAACAGTTCTATTGGGTTGGGCGGGAATACTTTCAGCGGAATGATATGCAGATTTTTATTAAAACTGCCCGATTTGTAGATGATATCCGCAACTTTGATGTCGGGATTGGACAGATACATCGCGATGCCTTGTTCGGGCGCCATCTGCAATGTTTTGTTCAGGATGGATTTACGCATATCCAAGTCGATGATCAGCGTTTTTGATCCTGAAGTTGCCAAGCTCATCGCCAAATTGCGGGCGAAGAAACTTTTTCCTTCGTTAGCAGTGGTCGAAGTGATCATGATCACCTTGTTTTTATGTTTGGGGATGATAAATTCCAAGTTTGCCGTCAGGATGCGGAATTTTTCGGCGATAGACGAGTTGAGTGCCAGCACGGGGAAGGGTTTGGTGGATTTGCTCAAAGGTATTTCGCCGATGAAAGGCGCTTTGACAATGCGCGTCAGTTGGTCTTTTGAGCGCAGTTTGGTGTCGAACAAATCAATCACATACACAACGCCTATCGGGATGATCAGTCCAATCAGGAAAGCGGCTAACAGGATGATGCGTGTTTTGGGTTTGACCGGAATCGGGCTGTAATCGGCTTGGTCAAGCACGATGGCGTTAGGCGTCGCTAATGCTAACGAGAGTTGGGTCTCTTCCTGTTTTTGCAGCAGGTAGATAACTAATGATTCCTGTATGTCTTTGGATCGGATCAGTTCGCGGGCTTTGCGTTCCTGTGTGGTCAGGTTGCGCGTTTTTGCCAAATAGGTATCCGACTGCTGTTTCAGTGAGTTGGCGGTGGTCTGTAAGCCTGCTTCGGCGATGTTGATACCTTGCATGAGGTTGTCTTTCAGTTCCGCAATGCGGGTGTTATATTCCTGCACGGTAGGGTTTTTCTCGGTCATATTGATCGTCGCGCTCATTTTTTGGGCGATCAGCGTGTTGTACTGGTTGATCAGGAGGATGACGGTCTGGTCGGTCAAACCGATATTCGACGGTGCGGGTTGTCCCAGATTGGCGGGATCCATCAAAAACTTTTTCAGGTCGCGAACAACTCTCAATTGTATTTCTGCTTCGGTCGCTTTTTTATAGTATTCGTTTTGTGACGTCAAGTAGAGTTGCGCTTCGGCGGTCGGATCGGTCAAACCGTTGTCGCGTTTGAACTGCTCGACTTCTATTTCCGACGATTTCAGCCCGGCTTGAATGTCCACCAATCGTTCGTCTATAAAAGCAATCGTTCGGTTAGCGGCATAGTTTTTCTCGTTGATGGTGTTCTGATTGTAAAGACGGATCAGGGTATTGATAATGTCTTCGCCCTTTTCGGGAACGGCTGTCTGATAGGCGATTTGCACGACCGTAGCCAATTTGTTTGCCGGAGTTACTTGAATATAAGGCAGATATTTGGGGTGATGAACGACTATCTGGATTGGAAATTCGGCTTGTCCGAAAGGATTTTCGCTCAAAGTGATCGTACCGAATGGCGAATAAAACGCAGAGTCGGGCATCACCGTCTGTTCAAAATCGAACTGTTTGGATTGAATGTTGTATTTTCCGTCTTCTGTTTTATTGACGATGAGCGATCCCCACGACATTTGATTTTTGACCGATGCATAGACCGGCGTATGATGATAGACCTCCAAATCTTTGATTCTGCCTACCGTATAATAATCGACCAGGAGGTTCAGGCTGTCCACTACTTCTTTCATCAGCGTAGCCGACATCAAAATTTCTATTTCATTATCAAAAGAGTTGCTCTGCGACATCAAGCCCAAATCGCTGAAAGCATTGAAATCGGGCAATACGGCGCCTTTGTTTTCATCTTTAATAAGGACGCGGGCAAAAACATTGTACTCGCGGGTAGAATATCTGACATATATAAATGCCAGCAAGACGCAAACGATGACCGAAGCCACAAACCATTTCCAATATTTTAAATAATGAAAGAAGATCTCCGACAATGCTTCCTCGTTTTGTTGCTCTGTTTGCAGGTTTGTTGTATCCATAATTTTATGTGTGTATTTTGTGTTATTTACTTGAATTTAAGATGCTTATCACCAAAGTTGAGATCGAAACCAACAAGCCTGCCACCGACAGATAGGTGCTGATCATCGGGTTGTAGGAGGCACCCATCGTGCGTGCCGAGTTGGGCTCGACGTAGATCACATCGTTTTGATGCAGATAGTAGGCTTCCGAATAAAAAACATCGGGCTTGGTCAAATCTACTACAAAACATTTTTTCTCGCCGGAATCGAGTGTGCGGAAAACTTTGATATTTTTACGCTGCCCGTAAATGGTCAAATCGCCTGCTTGTGCAATGATTTGGGGCAGTGTTACCGATTCGTCGCTGATAACATAGTCGCCCGGACGATTGACTTCGCCCAAAACGGAAATCTGAAAATTCAGGAATCGCACGTTGACTGTCAGCGATGAGGCGTCGAGATATTCTTTCAATCGGGAGATCAGCAACTGCGAGAGTTCCGATTTGGTCATCCCGACCACATAGAGTTTTCCCACCTGCGGGAAATTGATATATCCTTGTTCATCAACCAGATAGCCCAGCAAATCAAGTATGTTTCCATAAAGGCTTCCCCGCGACAGATCAATGGTATTATAAGGAACGGCGGCGGCGGGATTGTTCGCCGTCGAAACCATAATCATCAAATTGTCGTGAGGTTTGATCTTGACGTCGTATTTCGACAAATCTTCCATAGTGCCAATCTTTTTTTCGGCACCCTGAAAATAAACGATTTTCTTCTTTGAACCGCACGAAACCAACATGCTACCGACGAATAAGGCAGCGACACAATAAGTTATAATTCTCAATTTATGCATAAATATTAAGTTTTTAGGGCGCAAAGGTAAGCAAAAAAATTGATATAACAAAACAAGGACTCTAAATAATTTAAAATCCTTGTTTAAAAGATAGCCGCAAGCGAATTTGACAAAACTCCGAATAACATGATTTGAGTGCTTCGCCGTGTTTGTAATCTGTTTGCATCTGAACGATACTGCAGCCCGCCATTCCCGGAGAGAGCCTGTCTCGGAATTGTTTTAAGATTGATGAGTTTCCCAATCGGCTATTGCGGCTAATATGTCAATGAATTTAGATTATCTCGCTTGATAACGATGCAAATGTACGGAGATATTTTGAAACATGCAAGAAAATTGAAGATTTTTTTTCAGGAAGGCGTGATTTTTTTTGATTCCGCTTTATTTTATAAACCCCACCCTTGGTCTTTCTTCCTTGATGCCAAGCATTTCGTTGTGGATTTTCTCGAATCTTTTCAGTATATCCGATGAAATCGTCGGTCGCTGGTTTTTGATGACGGTTTCCAAAGTTTCCATCGTGATGCGTTTGGTTTTCTCGCGGATAACTTTTCGCGAAGCCTCATCAACAATCAATTTGATGTCGCCGGAGACATAATTTTCGGTCAGTGCGGCAAGTTGCTCATAATCAATGCCAAAGTCGAGCGGACGATTTTTCAGATATAGTTCAAACATTGCGCGGCGAGCCTCAAAATCGGGCGGCGGAATGTATAAATGTTTTTCCAAACGACCTGCGCGAAGTATCGCTTTATCAATCAGTTGCGGCTTATTCGTCGAGCCGACGACAAACACGCCGCTGTCGCCGATATTGTCCAACTGCGACAGAAATTCGTTGACTTCCGAGCCGTAACTGTGCTGCGCCCCTTCGCGGTCGGGCGTCATCGCGTCAAG
>JAISUM010000010.1 GCA_031272095.1 Candidatus Symbiothrix sp.
GTTAACGGTAGTTTCGGCAAGGTAGGCAATGCGATAGTTCATAAGGATTTCCTGCTGCCGTTTTTCGTCAAAAGATTTCCATTCTTCTGCCGAAAAATGCAGTTCTTCGGTCTGCGCAATATTTAAATCTGCCGAGCCATATTTTTCAAAATGAGAAATAAGTTCTGCGATGGGGCGAGCCACCTCACCCCGCCCCTCCCCACAGGGGAGGGAGTTACCCCTTACTTGTGAATTATGATTGGTGTTAGGCACTGCCCCCCTCCCTTGTGGGGAGGGGTTGGGGGAGAGGTCATAATACGAATTAAACATCAAAATAAACGCCCATTGCGTCCATTTATAATATTCGGCGTCGCAGGTACGGATTTCTCTGTCCCAGTCGAAACAGAAGCCGATTTTGTCCAACTGCTCGCGATAACGCGCGATATTTCTTTCGGTTGTTACGGCAGGATGCTGACCGGTTTGAATGGCGTACTGTTCGGCGGGAAGTCCGTAGGCGTCGTAGCCCATCGGGTGCAGGACGTTAAATCCGCGCAAACGTTTGTAACGCGCATAAATATCGCTTGCGATATAGCCAAGCGGATGCCCGACGTGAAGTCCCGCTCCCGAAGGGTAGGGAAACATATCAAGTACATAAAATTTCGGTTTATTGCGGTCAATTTCAACGTGATAGGTTTTATCTTCCTTCCAACGGTTTTGCCACTTCTGTTCGATTTCTTGAAAATTATAGTCCATATATAATTGATTTTTAGCACGCAAAGCATGTGCATCACACGATTTGCGCAAATTTATATTGTTGATTTGAAGTGCAAAGGTACAACTTTATTTCGTCTGAACCGGGATTTTGAATGATTTTTTGATACTTTTTCGCTGTTTTTGAGCAAGTCGTAGCTTTCGGTTATCCTGTACGTTTGAGCAGAAAAACGCAAAGTGTCATTGTTCAAAACTTGATTTTTCGGGCAAGATACTTTCAAAAGCCTTGTTGATATTTTGCATCACCTGCGCATAATTCCGAATATGAATGTTGTCGTTGAGGCAAACGAGTTTGTATTGTTGCTGACGGATTGCCTCGATTGCCTGCGCGGATTTCAGCACGAGTGGAAACATTTTCGTGTCGTTGTAGGTGTTGTAAGGCTCGAAATTGCCGGTGCAAATCTGCCAAGTACGGAACAGTTCAGGCGTCAAATCGCTCGATTGCCGAAAACGGTGTGTCGCGGCTTCCAACAGTTCGCTTTCGGCATTTTTCCAGACGTCAATAAAGGTGGATTTCAAAAATGGTTGCGCATTGTGCGGCGTACGCAAGGTAACGAATTTTGGATAATATTTCAGCCAATAATTCAGGCGGGCTTTGGATCCGTAAATCGGGTTGTACCATTTGTCGCCGAACCGACGCATTACCTCCCGCTTGTCAAAGTGCCGATTGATAATATCTATATTGTTTTTCAACATTTTAGCCCATTGCGAGAAGCCGGAATTGTAGCGGAAAACGGCAATATCATTCGGCAAACCGTTGGTAAAAAAACGCGATTCGGGCAGGTGGTTGATAATGAAAAAATCATCGTTGAAATAGACAAACTGTTCGGTCAAATCGGGGATTTTATGCAGAAAAAATTCCAGCACATTGGAGTTGAAAGTCGGCGCGAACTGCGCAGGAATATAATCTTCGTGATTCACGAGCACTAATTTGGGATTGGTTTCGTCGAGCCAATCGGGTTTTTGTCCGCAGGTTACGAAATGAATTTTTCGCACCCAGGGCGTAAATTTTTCGACGCCTCGAAACCAGTATTTCAGCAAGCCATAGTCGCGGAAACGAGCTTCCGAAACTTCGTTGCGCGAATTGTCAATCTTGCCCGAATATTGCGAAAAGGAGGCTTTCCATGCCTCGTCGTTCATATCTACCCAAGTGATGACGAAATCTATGCCCATACGATCAAGCTGCACCGTTTTTCTTTTGCGTTTTTTTCTTCAAATCTTGAATTTTCTTTTCCAACTTGTTGATCTCCGCCTCCTGATTGAGGATTGTGGTCAGCAAAGCATTCAATTCTTCATTTTCGACGCCTTCGGGAAATTGTCCGTTGACGCGGTCGATGAAATCGCTCAAGACATTCATATAATTATTGAAAGCGTCGTAGGCATTTTCGTAGGGACTATAGACGCTCGGACCGGGGAAAAGCTTGCTGCTCATAAAGTTGAAATGATCGCTTGCTTGCAGGTAATTCCAGTCTTGCATGATGCGTCGATCGCTGACCAAATGCACTTTTTCGGCGATGTTGTAAAGCTTACGGACGGCTTCCTGTTGCATCACGTTGCCCAGCCATGCGCTGGTGTCTTTTTCTTCGCCTGCCCATGAACAAGGATAGGGTGCGGTGAGTTCGCCCATTGATTTCATCGTTTTGGCAACTTCCGACGGCGTCGAAAAACTGATACCTTTCGACAAAGCGTAACGCGGCAGTGCTTTGAAAAACTCGAAAATACCGGTGGACGCCGATTGCAAACTGCCCAGCACATCGTAATTCATAAAAATATTGATGAGCTGTTCTTCGGCGGGTGTGGCGGCGATCCAGTTGATGTATTTGTCGGCAACGAGCGGATATTCGTTCCAGTTATAATTGGAAAATCGGAAAGCAACATCATCGCTGAATCGCATGTTGCGGGCAAGAAGTTTCAATTTTGGCGCTGTTGCAGCCGAATACATATAATTGGGACTTTTCCAACCCAGCATAAAACGGGCGCCTTCGACCAACATTGCCTTGAAGCCCAGCGCGGCAACCTGCATCGCTACATCATCGCTGTAAATCAGGTCGGTATTGCGGAAAACGACCGGTTTTTGTCCGAAGAGACTTTGAATTTTTGCCGTATGCGCTTTGACTTGTTTCTTGAATTCTTCTTCATCATAAAGCGAAGAGAGCGAATGGTTGTAGGTTTCTGCCAAAAATTCCACGCAACCGGTGCGAGCCAGCTCTTTGAACTGCTCGACGGCTTCCGGAACATAGATTTCCATTTGTTCGAGCAATACGCCCGATATGGAAAATGCTACCTTGAATTTACCGTTATGTTCCTTGATTAAATCCAATAACATACGGTTGGCAGGAAAATAGGTACGCTCGGCTATCCCGCGAATGATTTCTTCGTTAGCGAAATCATCATAATAGTAATGATCGGCTCCAATATCAAAAAAACGATACCTTTTGAGCCTGAACGGCTGATGAATCTGAAAATAAAAACAAATGGTCTTCATAATAATGATTGTATTTTGATAAACAATAATCGCTGCAAATATACATAAAATTATTATATAAATGGCAGTTTCTCGCTGTTTATTTTACAATTTTCTTGATAATTTGTTTGTCAAGCTGTTTCATGTCGGCTATCCGCAAAATATAAACGCCTTGCGGCAAAGCTTCGGCAGCGCTCGCCCAGTTCTGATTTTCTATTGTTTGCCGCCGCCGGAGAATCCCGTAAATATCATATACTTCGACGATGCCTGCGCCTGTAATTTGTCGGTTGGCGATGGCGGAGGTCGGGTCCTGATAGGCGTTGAATTTCTCGTCGAGATAGTTCAAGCGGTGCGATATCCAATCCGACAGATAGCTCAAACCATTGACGTCTAAATAATTGGTGTAGCCGGTTTTTTGTTCGCGGGCATAGACGGCGCTGTTGTTCAGATAGTCGTAATTGTTCCGAAACATAGCGAACAGACTGTCGGTGGTCAGCCAGCTTTCGCGCAATGTGTTCCATTTTTGTTTCAGCAAACTTTTGAAATCGCTGCTGCCGTCTGGCTTGTTCCGCATCAGCCGGTCATACATTCCGTTGGTCAGTAAAGTATCAATATTGCCTTCTTTGATACCGTTCCAATGGATGCCGCAAATGCCGTCCAAATCCCAAGGGACATAAAAATAGGCTTTATTGGTCGTCTGTTTGGCAATAAAAATATTTTTGCCTTTGTTGTCGAAAGCGTAAATCAGATTGAAAAACAGGTAATAATCGACGGCATTTTGCAGGTTAAATTTGGTGGCATAATCGGCATAAAAATTGGCGTCGGTAGCGTTTTTGACGAAATCGACGAAGTTGTAAAGATTTGTCCAGATGCTTGCAATCTCGTCGGGATAGACAAATTCAAAACCATCCCAAGTAAGGCTGCCGTTGGTGTAGGAGGGCAAAGCGGTGAAAGTTACGGCGCCCGACCCCCACTCTACGCCTTTATAGAGTTCGCCGCGCATACCGTCGAGGATGTTGTATTTTTTCAATTTCAGCAGTTTGCGGCTGACCGGTTCGCCGATGCAATAGACGCCTTCGTATTTACCGTTCAGAAACAGTTCGACAAATTTATGGAGCGGTCCCGATGCGGCTTCCGGCTCTTCCGACTGATAATGCAGGCTATTGATACGCAGCCAGAGGTCGAAACCTGTTTTGCTGCGGATGCGCATCGGCTCGATGTAGAGCGCTTGCAGGTTCCAGTCGTCGTCGGCGTGCATTCCCATCACGGCAATATCTTTGTTTATATTTTTAGTCGTATCTTTAAACTCAAAACGATAAGATTTTTTCGGATAGGTCTGTGCCGTTGCCCCGCGCAGTTCGATACCGATATTTTCAGACAATACGGAATCCGACGTGTTTTGCGAGATCACAATGCTTCCCGGCACTTTCGGATCGTCTTTGATGGTTTCCGAAACGGTGAGTTGCACGAGTGGAAGTTCGGAAAAATAGAGCGTGTAAGCAACATTTTCGGCACTTTTCACCGCATAGGCAGTACCGATAGACAGATTGGCGGGCGGCGTATTCCAAGTGAAAAGAGCGCCGTTCAGCGAAATAGCAGTTTTCGATTGCGGATAGTTTTCATTGAGCTGTGATACATTTTGATTGACCACCACTAATTTTTTATTCGCGTCGATACCAAATTTGCCTGCGGGGATATTGACCGTTTCGGCAATCAGCGTTTGCAAAGAAAAAAGGCTGACAAAGCTGCAAAAAAATATCTGATACTTCATTATTATTCGATTGTTTTTGTGATTGGGGATAAAAAAGCGGACAAAGGTACGATTTTTTTTCAAAATCTATTGCAAATATCCAACTTTATTCCGATATTTGTTGCCGAATTTTAATTTCGACACAAAATGGACTTATTGATTGTTCTTATTTTATGCCTGATAGGCGTATTATTAATTTTAGCGGAAATATTTTTGATACCCGGCGTAACGATTACGATGCTTGCCGGAATTGCCGCTTCTGCCGGAGGCATTTATTATGCTTTTGCGCGTTTGGGCGTGGTAGCCGGAATCGCTACTTTACTGGTAATGCTGGTGATTATTATCGCCGCATGTATTTATCTGGTCAAGTCTAAAACCTTGGATAAGATCGGATTGGAAACGGATATTGATTCGTCGGTGGCAAGCGGCGAAGCGCAAACCATTGCTGTCGGTGATGAAGGTATTTCCGTTTCGCGACTCAATCCGATAGGAAAAGTCAAAGTGAACGGCGTGATGATGGAAGGCAAATCGGCAGATGATTTTATCGACGAAAAAACCGCCATCACCGTTTTGAAAGTTACGCCGACCCAACTGATTGTTCAACCGAAATAATTATCAACTATTAATATCAAATTTTTATGGAACCTATTGCATTTTTATGGGTTATTTTAGTGATAGCGGGCGTTATCCTGCTGTCTATCTTTTTTTACTATGTGCCGTTTTTGCTCTGGGTCAATGCCAAAGCAGCCGGCGTCAGCATTTCGTTGCTGCAACTCTTTCTGATGCGCTTGCGGAAAGTTCCGCCTCCCGTCATTGTCAATGCGATGATCGAAGCGCACAAAGCGGGGCTGAAAAGCATCACACGCGACGAATTGGAAGCGCACTATTTGGCGGGCGGACACGTTGAAAGAGTGGTACATGCTTTGGTCTCCGCCGCAAAAGCCAATATGGAATTGAGTTTCCAAATGGGAACGGCAATCGATTTGGCGGGGCGCGACGTGTTTCAGGCAGTACAAATGTCGGTTAATCCGAAAGTGATTGATACTCCGGCGATTGCAGCAGTTGCCAAAAACGGGATTCAGCTCTTGGTGAAAGCGCGTATCACTGTCCGCGCCAATATCAAACAACTCGTTGGCGGCGCAGGCGAAGAAACCGTAATTGCACGTGTCGGCGAAGGCATTATTTCGTCTATCGGGATGGCGGAAACGCACAAAGAAGTCCTCGAAAATCCCGACAGCATCTCCAAAGTAGTGCTAAAAAAAGGGCTGGATGCAGGCACAGCCTTTGAAATTCTGTCAATTGATATTGCCGACATTGATATCGGGAAAAATATCGGTGCCGAACTGCAAATGGATCAGGCGCAGGCAGACAAAAACATTGCGCAGGCAAAAGCCGAAGAACGCCGTGCGATGGCGGTCGCTCTCGAACAGGAAATGAAAGCGAAAGCGCAAGAAGCCCGCGCCAAAGTGATTGAAGCCGAAGCCGAAGTGCCTCGTGCTATGGCAGAAGCTTTCCGTAGCGGCAATCTCGGAATTATGGATTATTACCGAATGCAAAACATTCAAGCCGACACCGAGATGCGCGATTCGATAGCTAAACCCAACAAAACGAGCAAATGAGGACAATCTCCCCCGACCAGTTGCCAATAAATGCAGATGGAAGTATTTTTCATCTGCATTTGCGTCCCGATCAGCTCGCCGACCGCGTAGTGATGATGGGAGATCCGGAACGTGTGCCGAAAGTGGCAGCCTGTTTCGACAGTATTGAGTTTGATCAGCAAAGTCGCGAATTTCGCGTGATCACAGGCTGTTATAAAGGAAAACGCATCACGGCACTCTCACATGGCATCGGTTGCGACAATTTGGATATTGTGATGAACGAACTCGACGCATTGGCAAATATTGACCTCGCTACGCGCACCATAAAACCCGATTTTCGACAGCTGACATTGGTGCGCATTGGGACGTCCGGCGGTCTGCAGCCTTTCTGTCCGATAGGCGCTTATGTCGTGTCGGAAATTTCGATGGGAATGGACGGTTTGCTTTATTTTTACGAAAACGGCTACCTGCAAAACATTGCCGATTTGAGCAAAGCTTTTGTGGAGCATACCGATTGGAATGTTCGTTTGGCGCAACCCTATTTTGTCGCGTCCGACAAAGACTTGTTAGACCGCATCGGATTCGATATGATCAAAGGCATCACCGTGTCGGCAAGCGGCTTCTATGGTCCGCAAGGGAGACATGTGCGCTTGGGCTTATCGGCGCCTCAACAAAATATCCTCCTTGAAAATTTTGAATATCAAGGACTGAAAATCTGCAATTACGAGATGGAGAGCGCCGCATTAGCCGGACTGTCCGCCTTGATGGGACACAAAGCCCTGACCGCCTGTCTGATCATTGCCGGACGCTATTCCGGCGAAATGAACACCGACTACAAAGGATCGTTTGACAGCCTTATTCTCAAAGTGTTAGACAGAATATAATAATCACTTTCAAATATGCAAAAGAATGTATAAAAAAACCGAAAGGCAGCATCACTGCTCCCTTTCGGCGTATGAAAAGTTTTAAAATTAGTTTTTAAATTTTCTGTACTTTCTTGTATCCGTAAACAGCCAAGTCGCCAAGTTCTTCCTCGATGCGGAGGAGTTGGTTGTATTTTGCCATACGGTCGGAACGGCTCAATGAGCCGGTCTTGATTTGACCGCTGTTGGTGGCGACGGCGATGTCGGCAATGGTGGCGTCTTCGGTTTCGCCGCTGCGGTGCGATGTTACCGAAGTATAGCCTGCGCGGTGTGCCATTTCGATTGCGTCGAGTGTTTCGCTCAGCGAGCCGATTTGGTTTACCTTAATCAGGATGGAGTTTGCACAGCCGAGTTCGATGCCTTTTTTGAGAAATTCGACGTTGGTAACGAACAGGTCGTCGCCGACGAGTTGGCAGCGGCTACCGATCTTGTCGGTCAGCAGTTTCCAGCCTTCCCAGTCGTTTTCGCTCATACCGTCTTCGATTGAATCAATCGGATATTTGGTAATAAGTTCTTCGAGATATGCCGCCTGTTCGGCTGATGAGCGTTTTTTGCCGGTTGCGCCTTCAAATTTGGTGTAGTCGTAAACGCCGTCTTTGTAAAATTCCGACGATGCGCAGTCCAAGCCGATTTTCACGTCTTTGCC
>JAISUM010000029.1 GCA_031272095.1 Candidatus Symbiothrix sp.
TCTACGCAGTTGGAAGGCGTTTCGCTAACCGAAATAGAGGCGCAGTTATTGCTTGACGACGGTTTGACTGCCAAAGGAAAACCGTTGGAACATCATTTAATGGTAAAAGACAATTATGATGCGATAAGATTTGCAATGCAGGCAGGTAGCCAAAAGCAGGCGCTTACACCCACTTTCTTAAAAGAACTTAATGCAGCTAATATGGCTTCCACAGGGGCAGTTGTCAGCAGTGCGATGGGAACGGTTGACGGACGCACGGGCAATTTTCGGCTTGTAAATGCTTTTTCCGAAGCGCTTGGCTATTACTCAAATCCTCAAAAAATACAGGAATCGGTAAGTGCATTTTGTGATTTTTACGATACGAAAACGCAGACAGGAACACAGACAGAAATTCTACAAAATATATTTGATGCCCACGTCAATTTGGTGCTTATTCATCCTTGGATGGACGGAAATAAACGGACTTCGCGCCTGTTGATGAACTTTTTACAGCAAAGGGCAGATATTCCGTTGACAAAAGTCCACAAAGAGGATGGTGAAGATTATATTGCCTGTATGAAAATTGCCAAAGATACGGGAAATCTGCAGCCGTTCAGCGAATTTATGGCAGCACAGCATATCAAAACTTTGAAAGCAGAAATATCGCTTTTTGAAGAAGCGCAACAAAAAAATCTAAAATCCTCAACTCTAAACAAAAATTTTGCGCTGTTTTTTTAGGATAAGGATAAAAAACGCATCGGCGCAGACAAAGGCGGCTATTAGAAAATAACCCGATAAAACTTAATCACTCAATTTTACAACACTGCAAGCGGTTTTATGCAAATAAAGCCCTTGCTGATTGATACCTTATGCAGGAAAATAATAAGCGGATAGCGAAAAATAATGTTTCTGTATATCCGTATGAAACAAAACTATTGGTTACAGGCGCCGCCGGTTTCATCGGTTTTCATTTGGCAAAACGCCTTTTGGAAGACGGATTTACTGTTATCGGACTTGACAACATCAACGACTATTACGACGTCCGCCTGAAATATGCACGTTTGGCGGAAACGGGAATTGCAGAAAATAAAATTGAGTATGAAAAAGCGGTACAAAGCGAGAAATATAAAAATTACCGTTTTGTAAAAGGAAATCTCGAAGACCGCGAATTACTTGAAAATCTGTTCGTTGAAGAAAAATTTGACATTGTCGTCAATCTCGCAGCACAGGCGGGAGTTCGCTATTCGATTGAAAATCCGCACGCTTACGTTCAAAGCAATTTGGTTGGTTTTATGAACGTTTTGGAATGTTGCCGACACAACCAAATCAAGCATTTGGTCTATGCAAGTTCGAGCAGTGTGTATGGCAATGCCGATAAAACGCCGTTTTCGGAAACCGACCGTGTGGATTATCCGATAAGTTTGTATGCGGCGACAAAAAAGGCAAACGAACTGATGGCTCACACTTACAGCCACTTATATCATCTACCGACAACCGGACTGCGATTTTTTACTGTTTACGGCGAGTACGGACGTCCCGATATGGCTCCGATTTTGTTTGCTAAGGCAATTACCGAAGGCAAGCCGATTAAAGTATTCAACAACGGCGATTTAAGCCGCGATTTTACTTACATTGGCGATATTGTAGAAGGCATCGTCAGGGTAATGAGCCACATTCCGACGGGCGAAAACGAGCATCCGTATTATCAACTTTTCAATATTGGTCATTCCGACCCTGTGCCTTTGATGGATTTCATTCACACGATGGAAGATGCGCTCGGCAAAAAAGCAATTTTGGAAATGTGTCCGATGCAGGCGGGCGACGTGAAAACAACGTATGCGGATACTTCTGAATTGGAGAAAATTACCGGATATAAGCCGACAACGGATTTGAAGACAGGGCTGGAAAGGATGGCGGAGTGGTTTGTAAAATCGGAATAAACTTTTCCCCGTCAAAAAAAGTTTGTATCTTTTTGAGATACAGGGAGTTGACAATATAGAAAAACTTGATAATGATTTTAGCACCGTTTTGCGGGGACGCGAAAAATTTAATGTTTTGATTGAACACACCGTCAAAAAATATGAGATAGACGGAAAGAAAATAATTTCTTTTTTCGTGCCGTCGTCCGAGCGAGAACCTGTGTATTTCAATTCTTTATCAAATACATTTATTCGTACAGGCAGCGGAGACCAGCGGGCCAATGAATCGGAGATCAATGCTTTACTGCGCGACCAACTTTTCGGCGTAATGTCGGCACGACCGGTGTTGCGCACAACTCGTGATGATTTAAACCGGACAACCTTGTTGCGTTACCGAGATTATATGTCGCGAATGAATCCTGCCTTGCATTACAACGCAATGTCGGAAGAAGATTTTCTGCAGCATTTGCAAATAGTTGATGGCGAACATTTAACCTACGGCGGGCTGCTCGTTCTGGGTAAAAATGGCTGACCTGAAAACTGACCTGAAAACGGATGATATAGATAAAATGATTTTGTCAGTAGTGGCAGACAATAAGGATATTACCATTCCGGAAATAGCAAAAGCGATAAAATTAAGCATATCAGGTACAAAATTGCGATTAAATAAACTCAAAACCGCTGGCATTCTTGAGCGCGTCGGCGCCGACAAGGGCGG
>JAISUM010000047.1 GCA_031272095.1 Candidatus Symbiothrix sp.
AATTTGCCCGAACTGTCGAAAAAATGTTTGCCGATAAAGCGTTTGCCAAATTCGGGCTTTTCGATTTCCGCGCCCAAGCCCGGAGTTTCGCCTTCGTGTCCGAAAGACGCTCCGTAAACGGTGTTGCGGTCGTCGTCGAAAGAAATAAATCCCCAAATCGGTCCCCACAAACCTGCGCCGCGCATCGAAAGGACATATTTTTTCTGCCCTTCGACAGTCGCCTCAAAAACCGGATAGCGGCGGTCGGATTCCGGCTGGCGAAGTTCTTCGGCAAGTTCGATTGAAAATGCGTCGCCATCAACTTTTTTGCCTTGAACATCAACGCAATACGAATCGGTTATATACTTTTCGTACAGACTTTCGGCATTGGCGTTGGTTGATTCGATATTGAGCGCGGTCAGCATCTGCCGTTTTTTGTCGATTGCTTCATTTTTTGCCTGCTGCGGACGTAGCACCTGCGAAATAAAAGCAAGCGCCAATGCCACCAAAATCACCATCACAGAGGCATATATCACGATATAACTGTTTTTTTCTTTATTCATAACATCTATTTGTCTAAATATCTAAATATCTATTTGTCTATCTGTCTATTTGTCTATCTGTCTATTTGTCTATCTGTCTATCTGTCTAACTTTTCTCCGTTTGATATTTTGCGAAACAACGACGTAATCTATCAGCGGCGCAAACGAATT
This sequence comes from Candidatus Symbiothrix sp., assembly GCA_031272095.1. Lineage (GTDB taxonomy): Bacteria > Bacteroidota > Bacteroidia > Bacteroidales > Azobacteroidaceae > Azobacteroides. The sequence continues at coordinate 693 of JAISUM010000047.1, forward strand.
CATCAGCAGGATAGAAAGCATCATACCTTCGGGATAGCCCGGATTCAATACCCTGATAGTGATCGCGATGGCGCCGATGAGCAAGCCGAAAACGTATTTTCCGCTCTGTGTGCGTGGCGAAGTAACCGGATCGGTTGCCATAAAGACTGCGCCGAAAGCAAAGCCGCCCAGCAAGATGTGTTCTATCGGACTGACTTGCATGGCAGGCGTCGTGCCTATCGCATTGAACAGCCAAGCTGTCAGAATACCGCCCGCAAAAACCGACAGCATTGTGCGCCAGTTGGCAATACCGGTAATCAGCAGGATAGCCGCGCCAATCAGAATACATATTTTAGAAGTTTCGCCGATGCTGCCCGGTATCAAACCGATGGCTAAATCGCAATAACTCAAAGAATTGCCTGTCGTATCGTGAATCGGCGATAAGACCTCGCCCGAAGCACTGATTTGTCCGAGAGGCGTTGCGCCGGAAAAAGCGTCTATCTGACTGCCTGCACCGAGTCCGAAAGTCGTGTCGGTACGGACAAAAACATTTTCGCCACTCATTTTCGACGGATAGGCGAAAAACAGAAAAGCGCGGGCGATCAGCGCCACATTCCAGATATTGAAACCGGTACCGCCGAACACTTCTTTTGCAAAAATGACGGCAAAAGCAGTCGCAAGGGCAATCATCCACAGTGGCGTATCAACCGGCACAATCAGCGGAATCAACATTCCGGATACCAAAAAACCTTCCTGTATCTCATGTCCTTTCCATTGTGCTACCGTAAATTCGACACCCAAACCTACCACATAAGATACAACTACTATCGGCAGGACGGCTAATAATCCGAAGACGAAACTCGCCCAAAATTCCGGATGGACGCCGATAGACAGATAGTGCTGATATCCAACGTTATACATCCCAAACAGCAAGCAGGGAAGCAGTGCAAGGACGACCACCGACATTGCCCGCTTGGAATCCATCGCGTCGTGAATGTGTGCGCCTTTTGCCGCCGCCGTTTGATTGGGAACAAACAGAAACGACTCGAAGCCGTCGAAAACCGACCCGAAAGCCGCGAATTTGCCGCCTTTCTGAAAATTCGGTTTGATTTTATCTATATATTTAACTAACCAATTCATAATCAATTCATTTCTTTATACAACATATCTAATCCTTCTCTCACGATTTTTTGCAGCTCCATTTTGGAAGTATCGACAAATTCGCACAGGGCGAAATCTTCCGGTGCAACTTCGTAGATCCCCAGCTCTTCCATTTTGTCGATGTCTTGTGCAAGGATGGCGCGTATCAAAAATTCGGGCAAAATATCCATTGGGAACACTTTGTCCCATTCGTTAGACATAATCATAGCGCGTTTGCCTCCCTTGATGCGTGCGTCTATCGAATATTTTTTTATCCGGTTGAAAAGCCAAGCTGCCGGATAGCTGCGACTGACCGAGAATTGTCCGAAACGTGGCATTGCCCAGCCCAGCAATTCGTGGGTTTCGCTGCCTTCGGGGATCACGGTGATCTGACTGTCGAAGGCGTGCAGCGAGCCTGTGGCTGTGATTTGCGTTCCCGTCAGCACATTGCCGCTGATGTAGCGTTTGGTCTCATGCTGATTGCTGATCGTCTTTGCAAACAGTTTCGAGAGATCTGCTCCCGGTAATAGGGCGTAATAGGCGAGGTCGTCGGCTTTGACTTCCGAACCCGTCAGCGCCACCCAGCGTGTCAAATCGACTTTGCCGCTGCGATAAGTGCGCCCGATTGTCAACACATCTTGCGGGGCAACTGTCCAGACCGTTTCACCTTTGTTGATCGCTTGAATATGATTGATTTGTACACCAACATTGCCGGCAGGATGCACTCCTTTGAAAGTATAGTAAACAACATTGTCCGGCGTCTGATATTGCTGCTGATTGTCGGCAGAAAGCCCTACATAAACCTTGTTTGCCGTCAGTTTGGATAAGATCGTCAAACCCATTTCAAAATCAGCAATATCTTCATTGATAATATAATGGAGATCGGGAGCCAAAGGCGCCGTATCGAAAGCCGATACAAAGATATCGCGGGGCGTATCTGCCGGATTGACGATCCGGTCGTAAGGTCGTTGTTTGAACAGTGCCAACAATCCCGATTCAGCCAAGACTGCTTTGAGGTTAACAGCTTTTTTGAGGTCGAAGTTCAGCGATTGTTGCGTTGTGTCGGCAGTGATTTCGATGCTCATCAATTTGCGTTTTTCTCCGCGATTGACGGCAAGGACGGATCCGCTGACCGGCGAGACGATTTTTAACTCCGGATAATTTTTATCATACATCACAGGACTGCCTGCTTTGACGCTATCGCCTGCTTTGACGGCTACTTTTGGAGACAATCCCGAATAATCGTCAGGATAAATAGTATAATGTTCCGAATCATCATAATGGCGTTTGATACGTTGCGCAGATCCTTGCAGAGGAATGTTCAATCCTTGCCTGATTTTAATGATTTTTGCCATAAAACGATAAAGCTATTAATTATTGAGCTGCAAAATTACATGAAATTATTGAATTTCTGACACAAAGGAAACTTTTTTTTTGCAAGTTCGATAATTTTATCTGCATTTCTCCGAAATTTTTACTATCTTTGCCAATTATGGTATCTATCGAATTTGCTTTATTGTTTTTGTCGGTTCTTTTTCTTGTCAGTCTGTTTGCGACCAAGGCGGGGATAAAGTTGGGCGTTCCGGTGCTGCTGTTGTTTCTTGGCGTTGGGATGATGTTCGGGACTGACGGATTCGGGTTTGAGTTTCAGCACTACGAGGCGGCGCAGATTGTCGGCACTGTCGCGCTTTGCATAATTCTGTTTTCGGGAGGTTTGGATACCAAATACAGCGACATCAAGCCGGTCGCCGCACAGGGAATCATTCTCGCTACGGTCGGCGTCCTTCTGATGGCGTTTATCACGGGAACATTTATTTTTTATGTTGCCGAATATTTTTTGCCCGACGTTCATCTTTCTTTTCTCGAATCGTTGCTGCTTGCGGCTGTTATGTCCTCGACCGATTCGGCGTCGGTTTTTTCAATTTTAAGAGGCAAAGGAGTAAGATTGAAAAAAAACCTTCGACCGCTGCTCGAACTCGAAAGCGGCAGCAACGACCCGATGGCTTATCTGCTGACAATTATTCTCATTCAACTTATTTCCGCAGGCGGAAACAATCCCGACTACGGCAAAGCGGCTATCGACTTTTTTATGCAGTTTGCTATCGGTTGCGCGGCAGGATTTTTGCTCGGCAAAGCATCGGTCTGGCTGACAAACAAAATCAATCTCGACAACGATTCGCTTTATCCCATTCTGCTTTTCACGGTCGGCATTTTTATTTTTTCGGCAACATATTTTCTGAAAGGCAACGGCTATCTTGCGGTCTATATCGGCGGATTTGTCATCGGCAATTCAAGTCTTGTTCACAAGCGGTCGGCGATGCGGTTTTTCGACGGCTTGTCGTGGATAAGTCAGATAGTTATGTTTCTCACGCTCGGCTTGCTTGTCAATCCTAACGAACTTTTGCCCGTTGCGGCGGTCGGCGTCATAATTGGCGTTTTTATGATTATCGGTTCGCGTCCCCTTTCGGTATTCATTTCTTTGCTTCCGTTTATGAAGATGAAGACGAAAGAAAAAGTTTTTATCTCGTGGGTCGGATTGCGAGGCGCTGTGCCGATAGTTTTTGCCATTTTGCCGCTTGCGGCGGGACTGGAACATTCGCATTTAATGTTTAATATCGTATTTTTTATCACTCTGCTTTCGCTTTTGGTGCAGGGGACGGGGTTGACGATGGTTGGAAAATGGCTCGGACTCGTCAAGAGCAGCAGCGACCGCAGCGAATTTCAGGATTTCGACGTTGAACTTCCCGAAGACGTAAAATCGACAATGACCGAAATCTCGCTCGACGCAAATATTCTCAAACACGGCAACCGGCTGATGGATATTCCGTTGCCCGAACACACATTAGCCGTAATGGTAAAACGCGACAGTCAATACCTCATCCCGAAAGGCAATACCGAACTGCAAACGGGCGACAAACTGCTCGTCATTACCAACAACGAAGAGGCTCTGCTCGAAACATATCGCCGCCTCGACATCACTGATTATCGTTTAAAAAG
>JAISUM010000072.1 GCA_031272095.1 Candidatus Symbiothrix sp.
AACCCGGCGGTTCAATCAAAGACAATCTTTCGGTCGATTATTGCAATGCCAACGGTATGGCGATGGTTATGACCGGAACACGACATTTCAAACATTAAATAAAAAATATAAATACACAAAAATATGGGATTATTTTCATTCACACAGGAAATCGCCATTGACTTGGGAACAGCCAACACCATCATCATTCACAACGGGCAAATCGTAGTCGATGAACCCTCTATTGTGGCGTTGGACGATCATACCGGCAAATTGCTGGCAATCGGAAAAGAAGCGCAAAAAATGCAGGGTAAGACACACAGTAAGATCCGCACCATCCGTCCTTTGCGCGATGGCGTGATCGCCGATTTCGACGCCGCCGAACAGATGATTCGCGGCATGATCAAGATGATCAGCAGTAAATCGCATTTCTTTGCACCTTCGTTGCGTATCGTTATCTGTGTGCCGTCAGGCAGTACAGAAGTGGAACTTCGCGCCGTGCGTGATTCTTCGGAACATGCAGGCGGTCGCGATGTGTATATGATTTACGAACCGATGGCAGCCGCTATCGGTATCGGTCTCGACGTCGAAGCGCCGGAAGGAAATATGATCGTCGATATAGGCGGCGGCACCACCGAAATCGCCGTTATCTCGCTGGGCGGTATTGTCGCCAATAAATCTATCCGCGTGGCAGGCGATGACCTGACCGACGATATTATGGAATACATGGGACGCCAGCACAATATGCGCGTAGGCGAACGCACGGCAGAATTGATCAAAATGAATGTCGGCGCAGCATTGGTGCATTTGGACGACGCACCCGAAGATTACGTCGTTTTCGGACCTAACCGAATGACTTCGTTGCCGATGGAAGTTCCCGTTTCCTATCAGGAAATTGCGCATTGCCTCGACAAATCCGTTTCAAAGATAGAAATGGCGGTGCTGAACGCTTTGGAAAATACGCCGCCCGAACTTTATGCCGATATTGTGCGCAATGGCATCTATTTGACAGGCGGCGGCGCGTTGTTGAAAGGTTTGGATAAACGTTTGCAAGACAAAGTCAATATTCCTTTCCACATTGCGGAAGACCCTTTACATTCGGTCGCACGCGGGACAGGGGTTGCTTTGAAAAATATCAACAAATTTAAATTTTTGCTCCGATAGTTGAAAAATCTGATTTTGTTTGTTTTCAAAAACATTCATTGGCTGCTCTTTCTTATTTTGGTTTATATTTCGCTTGCGTTGATCAATCATAACACGGGATTTCAACGCAGTCAATGGATGGCAGTCGTTCGAGAATTTACCGGAAATGTCTATACCGTATCCAACAGTTTTCGGGCGTATTTGCATTTGAACACAATCAATGAGCAACTTTCCGCGCAGATTGCCGAACTCGAAACGCGGGTCAGCAATTACGAAGCACAAATCGCCAATTACAGATTGTTGCAGCAAGACAGTTTGCCGCCTTTGCCTTCGCAGTCTCCGTATAAATATATAGCGGCGCGGGTGATCAACAATACGACCACTCGTTCCGAAAATTATTTGACTTTGAACAAAGGCGCAGATGAGGGTTTGGGCGCAGATATGGGCGTATTGACCGTCAGTGGGGTAGTGGGCATGGTGGAAGTATCGTCTTCGCATTTTTCGCGGGTGATTTCCATCTTAAATCCGAAATTCAAATTGAGCTGTATGCTGAAAAGCAATCAATATGCGGGACCCTTAGTCTGGGATGGCAAAGATTCGCGCTATACCTATCTGACCGAATTGCCGGTGCATATCACCACTTTTGTTGGCGATACGGTAGTTACAAGCGGCTATTCGGCTGTCTTTCCGAAGAATATTCCGGTAGGCGTCGTCGAATCACTGCCAGAATCGAAAAACGGCATCTACGCTTCGATAAAAGTGCGCTTGTTCGTCGATTTCAACAATATCAATGAAGTAAGGGTGGTGAGCAACGAATATCGAAAAGATCAACTGCAAGTGGAGATGAATTAGTGGTTAGTGGTTAGTGGTTAGTGATTAGTGGTTAAGATAATTAGAAATTAGCATGTCGAGAGTCGGATTGATATATTACACGGGCTTGTTTTTGCTGTTAGTGTTTTTGCAAGTGTTTTTGTTTGACAAAATACACCTGTTCGGCTATGCTACGCCAATGTTGTCGGTCTATTTCATCATCAAATTGCCTGTCGGCGACAGTCATCGAATTGCTAATATGTTCTTAACGGCATTGCTCGGCTTGACGATTGACTTGTTCGGCGGCGTTCTGGGCGTCAATATGCTGGCATGTGTCTTGGTCAATTTCGTGAGACCCTGGCTGTTAGATCGTTTCGTAACCGAAGATATCCACAACAATTACACGCCTTCGACCTACGACATGGGAAAATCGCTGTTTCTGCAATTTGCGTTTGTGATGGTTTTGTTGCACCATGCGACAGTATATATAGTGGAAGCCTGTTCTCTGTTCGATTTCTGGGGCTTGATATTTCGGATTACGGGCAGCGTGGTCGTAACGATGCTGTTAGTCGCCGCGATGGAAAATTTTCGTTTTGATCCGGGAAAATAATGAGCGGAAAAAATTTAAATACCGAACGGCGCAAAAACGTATGGATTTTTGTTGTCTGTGCTATTGCGTTGATCTATCTGATACAGCTATTTAATATTCAGATATTGAATCCCGATTATGGCATCAAGGGTGACGGCAATGCTTTTCTGAAACGGACGCGCTATCCGGCTCGCGGCGCTATCTACGACCGCAACAACAAGCTGATGGTTTCGACGCAACCTTCTTACGATGTGATGGTTACCATGCGCGAAATGCGACCCGATTTCGATACTGTAGCCTTTTGTAAAGCCGTCAATATCTCGGTCGAGCGTTTCAAATACCGGATGGCGGAAATCAAAAATCCAAAGAAAAATCCGGGCTATTCGACTTATACGCCCCAAACCTTTATCACGCAGCTGGGCAATCAGGAATACGGCGTGTTGAACGAAAAACTCTATCAGTTTTCGGGCTTTGAAATTCAAAATCGAACGGCGCGAAAATATACCAATCCTTATGCCGCGTTGTTGTTGGGATACGTTGCCGAAGCCGACAAAAAAGATATTGAAAAAGACGCTTATTATCAGCGCGGCGACTATATCGGCAAAACCGGCGTAGAACGTTCCTACGAAAATGTTTTGCGGGGCGAAAAAGGCGTAGAAATTCTGCTGCGCGACAGTCATGGACGTATTCAAGGCGCTTACAACAACGGGCAGGACGATGTAGAGTCCGTTCCGGGAAAAAATATCACTTTGTCGATAGACATGGATTTGCAAGCATACGGAGAAGCACTGATGCAAAACAAACTGGGCACCATTATTATGATTGAGCCTAAAACCGGCGAAATTCTTTGTATGGTATCTTCGCCGACTTATGATCCGGCGGATTTGGTCGGACGGCAATTCAGCGAAAATTTTGCGCGCTTGGCAACCAATCCTTATAAACCTTTGATCAATCGCGCTTTGAACGGAACTTATCCGCCCGGATCCACCTTCAAAACTACGCAAGGATTGACTTTCTTGCAGGAAGGCATCATTTCGCCCGAAACAGCTTATTCGTGCTATCACGGCTGGCCTCTCGGCAATGGTCGCCCCGCCTGTCACGGACATCCTTCGCCCTTGAGCTTGGTGCAGGCAGTCGGAATGAGTTGCAATGCATATTTTTCTTGGGGATTGAAAGCAATGTTGGACAATAAAAAATACGGATCAGTGCAAGCTGCGATGGACAAATGGCGTGATTATATGGTGGCGCAGGGGTTTGGCTATCCTTTGGGCGTGGATGTTCCTGGTGAAAAACGCGGAATGATTCCCAACAGTTCCTATTACGATAAGGTCTATAAAGGGCGTTGGAATGCCTTCACGGTGATTTCTATCGCTATCGGACAGGGCGAAGTTACGCTGTCGCCGATTCAGATCTGTAATTTAGCGGCTACTATTGCCAATCGCGGGTATTTTTATACGCCTCACGCCGTCAAAGCCATTCAGGACACTGTTTTGGACACGCTTTACACCCATCCGCATTATACCGGCATCGACGCCAAAAACTACGAGACTATTGCCGCAGGTATGCGTTGGGCAGTTGCCGGAGCAGGCGGCACTTGCCATGTGGCGAATATCTCCGACATCACCGTTTGCGGAAAAACCGGAACAGCCCAAAACAGCGGCAAAGACCACTCCATTTTTATGGGTTTTGCGCCGATGGACGACCCGAAAGCCGCCGTGCTGGTATTTGTCGAAAATGGCGGATTCGGCGCTACTTATGCCGTGCCAATCGGACGACTGATGTTGCAGAAATATCTCAAAGGCGAAATACCGCCGTCGGATCAGGCTTTGGAAACACGCATCAAAAACTCGGTAATTTTACGCAATGTCATACAGAAAAAATAGTCTATTGAAACGTCCCGACTGGCTGACCATCGCCATCTATCTGATTTTGGTGATCACAGGCTGGTTCAGCATCTATTCCGCTGCATCTACTTACGATGCGACGTCCGGCGGCAGTTTTTTCGATTTGCAGGGACGCGCCGGTATGCAAATGCTGTGGATTTGGATTTCATTGGCGGTCGGTTTTTCGCTGCTGATGATCGAATGCAATTGGTACGAAGTGTTTGCGACTTGGATCTATATGCTGATTATGGGGGTGCTGTTGCTGACGATTTTCATTGCGCCCAATATCAAAGGGTCGCACTCGTGGTTGGTGCTGGGTCCGATTCGATTTCAGCCTGCCGAACTCGCCAAATTTGCTACGGCGCTGATGGTTGCCAAGTGTATGAGCGCTTATCAGTTCGATCTGCTGAAAATGCGTAATTTCACAACGGTTATTTCGATGATATTTTTGCCGATGCTTCTGATTTTGATGCAAAACGAAACCGGTTCGGCATTGGTTTTTCTGTCGTTTTTCTTTGTCCTGTATCGTGAAGGTTTGCCGGGAGCTATCTTGCTATGCGGTATTTCGGCGATCCTGTTTTTTGTGCTGAATGTGCGTTTTGCCAATGTCTTTTGGGGGCAGACGACAGTAGGGGAGTGCTTGGTGTTGGCGCTGATTATCCTGTTTTCGTGGGGCTTTCTCTACAATCACCCGAAACACCGCGAACATTTGAAATATATGGTTTATGCCTTGTTGGGGATGCTGTTGGTATCGGCGATTGTAGATTGGTGGCTGCCGGTTTTCGATTGGTGTTGGACGCTGAATATCTATATCGCTTTGATGTCGGTCTATCTGTTAGTCTTGTTTGTGTATTATCGCAGTTATAACTATTTATGGATTGCGCTGTTTGCATTGGGTGCGATTGCATTTTCCTATTCGGTCGATTATGTCTACGACGAAGTGCTGCAAGCACATCAAAAAACGCGCATCGACGTCGCATTGGGGATGATCGAAGACCCTAACGGCGCAGGCTACAACGTCATTCAATCGAAAATTGCAATAGGATCCGGCGGACTGACCGGCAAAGGTTTTATGCGAGGCACGCAAACAAAATTGAAATATGTGCCGGAACAGGACACCGATTTCATTTTTTGCACCATCGGCGAGGAAAAAGGCTTTGTCGGCGCAACCGTTGTTTTGCTGCTGTTTGTCGGACTGATTTTGCGGCTGATCTACCTTGCCGAGCGTCAATCCTCCGCTTTTCATCGCATCTACGGCTACATTGTCGCCGGAATTTTGTTCTTTCATATCTTGGTCAATATCGGGATGGTCATTGGCATCATGCCAGTGATCGGGATTCCGCTGCCGTTTTTCAGCTATGGCGGATCGTCTTTGCTTTCATTCACCATCTTGCTGTTTATTTTCCTCTGTTTCGACGCAAGCAGAGAGTATAAATGAAGAAAAAAATCCTGAAAAATTTGGCGTTTTCAAAATTATGCTTACCTTTGTCGCCGTTATGACAAAAATAATCGCCATATTAATCGTATTAGATATTTTTAACGCCAAAAATTTGGCGCTCTCATTCTTTTTGTTAAACACACACACACACACACACACACACACACACACACCTCCATCACATAACCCGCCCGCCCTCTTTATGTTCTGAAAAAGCGCAAAGGTACGGAAAATTTTTCTCAAATCATATATATCATCGTAGAGACGTAAATATTATGTCTCCGTATCCTGTTGTATCACAATTTGTTAACACCTCATCTGATGAATAATATCATGCACATACTTTTTGGAATAAATGACGGTTTTGTGATGCCCTGCGGCGTTTTGATGGAGTCTGTTTTGCGCACAAACAAAACCGAAAAAATCATTTTTCACATCATCACCAACCATATTTCAGAAGACAATCAACAAAAATTACGGACAACAGCAGGAACGCATGCCGATGTCAATTTTTATACAGTCGCTGATTATGCCGATCTGTTGCAAGGTTTTCTGCAAATAGGCTCTTGGGGCATATCCATCTATTTCCGGCTTTTTGCCACAAAATTATTGCCGCCCGATGTTTCCAAAGTCTTATATCTTGATGCGGATATGCTGGTAACCGATTCGCTCACTGAATTGTGGAATACAGATCTGACAGATTGTTCGGTCGCAGTCGCCATCAATCACAATTTTGACAATATTGTCAGAATGAATACCTTGCAATACGACCGCAATGAAGGCTATTTCAATTCCGGTATGCTGTTGATCAATTTGGACTATTGGCGGAAAAATGATATTGCGGAAAAGATATTCGATTATATCCAAAAAAACTCAAAAATATTACAGGCGCCCGATCAATATGCGCTCAATGCTATCACCGCCGGAACGCGAAAATTAGTGCCTTTTCGCTATAATATGAATAATGTTCGGAATGTGGCAAATATGCAGGTGCGGCGCGAATGGCACGAAATGATGCGGGAAAGTCAGATCCATCCGGCAATCATCCATTTCATCGGCGTCAAACCATGGCACCGCGAATGTACACACCCCTATCAGCCGCTTTGGCTATATGTTCAAAGTCAAACATTGTGGAAATACACAAAATTGCGCAGTCATACCCCAAAAAGCGAAACCCTGAAATGTGGCTTTTGGACCATATTGAAAGGCATCAAATTAATACTGATCAGCCTCTTTGGACAAAGCTTTGTCGAACGGATTATTTTCAAAAAGAAAGGCGATTCCGACACTTTTTATCTAAAAAATGCAGAAAAATTGCTTGAAAAGTTGAGAAATTGAAAAAAGTGTCGTACCTTTGCCGATTATTTTTAAACAAAGATGATAAATATTACATTTCCAGATGGTTCTGTGCGTGAATATGCCGAAGGAACTACCGCTTTGCAAATAGCAGAAAGTATCAGTTCGCGATTGGCACAAGAGGTTTTAGTGGCAAGCGTGGATGGCGAGTTATACGATTTGACTCGTCCGATACGGCACAGCGCCTCAGTCAAACTTCATAAGTGGGACGATGCGGAAGGCAAACACGCGTTCTGGCATTCGTCGGCACATCTCTTGGCAGAAGCTTTGCAAATTTTGTATCCTAATATTCAATTCGGAATAGGTCCTGCCATCGAAAACGGATTTTATTACGACGTCAATCCGGGCGAAGGCGTAGTCATCAAAGATGCCGATTTGGCTGCCATCGAAAAAAAAATGCAGGAATTAGCTGCCGAAAAATCACCGATCTGCCGCGCCGATATTGCTAAAAAAGATGCACTGAAAATGTTCGCCGATAGAGGCGAAACCTATAAAGTGGAATTAATTTCCGAATTGGAAGACGGCAAAATAACGACCTATACGCAAGGCGATTTTACCGATCTCTGTCGCGGTCCCCATTTGCCGGATACCTCGTATATCAAAGCGATCAAACTGACGTCGATAGCCGGAGCCTACTGGCGCGGCGACGAAAAACGCCAACAGCTGACCCGTATCTACGGTATCTCCTTCCCGAAAAAGAAACTCTTGGACGATTATCTGTTGCTGTTAGAAGAAGCCAAAAAGCGCGACCACCGAAAAATCGGCAAAGAAATGGAATTGTTCACGTTCTCTCAAAACGTGGGACAAGGTTTGCCGCTCTGGTTGCCAAAAGGTACACAATTGCGCCTGAAATTAGAAGAGCTTTTGAAGAAAATTCAAATGGAATACGGCTATCAACAAGTCATCACACCACACATCGGACATAAAATATTATATGTAACGTCGGGACATTACGCCAAATACGGAAAAGATTCCTTCCAACCGATTCACACGCCGGAAGAAGGTGAAGAATTTTTGCTGAAACCGATGAACTGTCCACATCACTGCGAAATCTACAAAGCATTTCCACGCTCCTACAAAGATTTGCCCCTGCGTTTAGCAGAATTTGGAACGGTCTATCGTTACGAACAAAGCGGCGAATTGCACGGTTTGACCCGCGTGCGTGGTTTTACGCAAGACGATGCGCATATTTTCTGTGCGCCTGAAGATGTGAAAGGTGAGTTTATTAAGGTGATGAATATTATCCACATCATTTTCCGCGCCTTGAATTTCACCGATTATGAAGCGCAAATTTCCTTGAGAGATCCCGAGAACAAAGAAAAATACATCGGCTCGGAAGAAAATTGGCAACAAGCAGAACAAGCAATCATCGAAGTCTGCGAAGAAAAAGGTGTCAAAGCCAAAATAGAATTGGGAGAAGCAGCATTCTATGGACCTAAACTCGATTTTATGGTCAAAGATGCACTCGGACGTCGCTGGCAACTCGGTACAATACAGGTCGATTACAACCTGCCGGAACGTTTTGAACTCGAATACACAGGCGCAGACAACCAAAAACACCGTCCGGTGATGATCCACCGCGCCCCTTTCGGCTCAATGGAACGTTTTGTGGCAGTGCTGATCGAACATACTGCCGGAAAATTCCCCTTGTGGCTCGTCCCCGATCAAGCCGTCATTTTGCCCATCAGCGAAAAGTTCAACGACTATGCACATGAAGTAGCAAAAGAGCTGCGTAAACACGAAGTTCGCGTCATTATTGATGAACGAAACGAAAAAATCGGACGTAAAATCAGAGACAATGAACTGAAAAAAATCCCTTATTTATTGATAATTGGGGAAAAAGAAATAGAAAATAACGAAATTTCTGTAAGAAAACAGGGCGAAGGTGATGTAGGTTCAATGAAAATTACTACCTTTGCAGCGCTTTTGAAAGAAGAAGTAGAAAAACAAATGGTAAAAATGCAATAACTAAAAGGAAACGAGTACCCTCGTATATGAAGAAAGAGAACTTGAAAGACCAATATCGGATCAACGAAAGAATCCGTGAAAAAGAAGTCCGCGTAGTCGGTGAAAATGTAACACAAGGAGTTTATCCTATCGCCGAAGCCCTGCGAATGGCACACGGGCAAGACTTGGATTTGATAGAGATATCACCGAATGCCGTACCACCGGTATGTCGGATTGCAGATTACCAGAAGTTTCTATACCAACAGAAAAAGCGGCAAAAAGAACAAAAGGCAAAATCAGTCAAGATTGTCATCAAAGAGATTCGGTTTGGACCTCAAACAGACGACCACGATTACAATTTCAAGCTGAAACACGCCAAAAGTTTCTTGGAAGAAGGAGCAAAAGTCAAAGCCTACGTTTTTTTCAAAGGACGTTCGATACTTTTTAAAGAACAAGGCGAAGTGTTGCTGCTCCGTTTTGCTAACGATCTGGAAGATTATGCAAAAGTAGAACAACTGCCACTTTTGGAAGGCAAAAAAATGATTATCATGCTGGCGCCCAAAAAAGCAGCTAACAAAAAAAGTGAGTAAATATTAGAGATTAATTAATTTATAAATTTAAAAACAGACGTAAAATGCCTAAAATGAAGACTAATTCCGGTGCCAAAAAAAGATTCGCTCTTACCGGAACAGGAAAAATCAAGAGAAAACACGCTTTTAAAAGCCACATTCTCACGAAAAAAACTAAAAAACAAAAACGGAGACTGACGCATTTCTCCATTTTGGACGGTTCTAACAGAGACAGTGTAAAATCAATGTTGGGATTGAAGTAAAGTGATTTTCAAACAGATTTATTAACAGAGATTCAGTAATAAGATTATTGGAAGTTGCGGATCAAGTCCACAAAGACGGTAACGCTGACTCTCACAATTCATTCAATTAAATTATGCCACGTTCAGTGAATCATGTAGCCTCAAGGGCTAAAAGAAAAAGAATCCTCAAATTGACAAGAGGATATTACGGCGCCCGCAAAAACGTGTGGACCGTAGCCAAAAACACTTGGGAAAAAGGTTTGACTTACGCTTTTCGCGATCGCCGAGCCAAAAAACGTAATTTCCGCGCTTTGTGGATCCAACGTATCAATGCAGCCGCCCGTTTGGAAGGTTTGTCTTACTCCAAATTAATGGGCGCTTTGCATAAAGCCGGTGTAGAAATTAATCGTAAAGTCTTGGCAGACTTGGCGATGAATCATCCCGAAGCGTTCAAAGCCATAGTAAAAAAAGCAGTGAAGTAAATTTTATGTTTCATTTGACAGAAGACGTTTCAAAAGTCGATCTTTTTGAACGTCTTCTTTTTTTATTATGCTGTCTATTCTGTTGCCCGTCTATAATTTTCCTTGCCTGAAATTGGTCAAAACCCTGTCGGAACAAGGATCTAAATTGTCCATCCCATTTGAAATCATTTGTATGGACGACGCCTCTACGCAATATCGCAAAGAAAATCAGGCAATCGCCGCTGTTCCGCACGCCAGGTATATTGAATTGCCGGAAAATATCGGCAGAAGCCGAATCCGCAATCGCTTGGCTGCGCAGGCAAAATACGACAACTTGCTCTTTATGGATTGCGATTCGGAAATTCGCACTCCCGATTATATAGCAAAATATGTAGCAACAATTCAAGACCGCGATTTTGTGTCGGGTGGTACCTTGTATGCATCGCAACCGCCTTCCGACCACCAATATTACCTGCATTGGAAATACGGCGTCCATCGAGAACCGAAACCGAATACACAATGCAAAGCCGTTTTCACCTCCAATAATTTTCTGATTAAGAAAAAAATCATCCTGAAATATCCATTCAATGAAAATATTGTGCGATACGGACATGAAGATACCATTTTTCAGTTAGAATTGGAGCAACATGGAATCCGTTTGCAGTACATCGTCAATCCGGTGGTACATATCGGTTTGGAAACCAATCGGGCTTTTCTTTCCAAAACAGAAGATAGCATCAGAAATTTGTATGATATGTATCGGTCGGGAATATTGGACAATTTCAATATCAAAAAAATTCGTTTGTTATACACCTATCTTTGTTTGAAAAAATATCATCTAACCCGTTTTTTGGTCATAACAGCGCCGATAATCCGAATCATTCATCGCAAAATAAACTTTGGAAAACATCCGAATTTAATTTTGTTTGATGTGTATAAATTGGCGTTTTTGAGTCGAATTTTTTATGATAAATCGTGAAAAAACCCTTAAAAAACGTCCCAAATGAATTTTTAACAAATATTTCTTCAAAAAAATGGGCGAAACATTTGCATAATTTCATAGAAATATTACCTTTGCAAGCGATTTTCAAATAATAAAGTTATGAAGAAGTTAGTAGAAAGTTTAAACGAGCAATTTGCAGCCTTTTCTAAAGACGCTGCAGCACAAGTGGAAAACGGAAACAAAGCAGCGGGTACCCGCGCCAGAAAAGTTTCTTTGGGAATTGAAAAAGCTTTGAAAGAATTCCGTAAGCAATCCATCGCAGCCGCTAAGTAAAATGGACTGTGATTGTTAGACAATGGGAAATGAGGCAGGGTTAGTTTTGAAAGAGACTATCTGCCTCATTTTATTTTTAATTATCTGTTTTAAGTAATAAATTTATATTTCATTGTACAATGAACGTCAATAACATTTTAAGTGTCTTTACGCCGAAAGACGTCAAATTTTTGCCGTTATTAAAAGATTTATCCGACACGATGGTCAAGGCAAGCGGTTTATTAAACGATTTGTTTGCTTTTACCGAAAGGGATCAGCGTCCGGAGATTTGTCGGCTGATTAAAGTAGAAGAATCCGCAGGGGATAAAATATCAGCTCGGATTTCAAAAGAGTTGAATAATACTTTCATTACGCCCTTCGACCGCGAAGATATCAATGCACTTGCGGATAAAATCGAGGAAGTAATAGACGTCATCAATCGTGCAGCGCACAAAGTTTTGCTCTATAATCCGGGCAAATTTCCCATTCATGCCATTCAGCTGACGGAAATTATACAGCAAGGAACGCTGGAAATTCAGGGCGCCGTGTATGGTCTGAAAACCTTCAAAAAATCGGACATCGTATTTCGTAAGCATTACAAAGAAATCAAGGCATTGGAAGAACAAGCGGACGGCGTTTACGAAAAAGGTATTATGGATTTGTTTCGCAACGAAAAAGACACGATTGAGTTGATCAAGTTGAAAGAAATCATTCAGGAATTGGAAAAGACTGCCAACAAAGTAAATACGACCGGAAAAGTATTGAAAACCATTTTTGTCAAATACGCCTAATCAGACACAAATATTATGGTACTATTGTTCAGTATTATTGTTTTGGCATTGATATTCGATTACATCAACGGATTTCATGATGCTGCCAACTCCATATCCACAGTGGTAACGACGAAAGTGCTTACGCCGGTACAGGCAGTTTTGTGGGCGGCGTTTTTTAATTTTGTGGCATTCTTTTTAGCAAAATATTGGTTGGGATTCAAGATTGCAGAGACTGTTTCTAAAA
Source organism: Candidatus Symbiothrix sp. (assembly GCA_031272095.1). GTDB lineage: Bacteria > Bacteroidota > Bacteroidia > Bacteroidales > Azobacteroidaceae > Azobacteroides. The sequence goes on from JAISUM010000072.1 coordinate 12,690, forward strand.
CCGTCATTGCAGAGTATGTTACCCTGCCGGTTATTCTGTCTGCCTTGATAGCCGCTATTATTTGGAATTTAGCTACTTGGTGGTTTGCCATACCCTCGTCGTCGTCGCATACGCTTTTGGGCAGTCTTGCGGGCGCAGCAATCGCCTACGGAGGTTTCAATTCCATCCATTACACGGGACATAACGGAATGATCGTCATTATTGCATTTATTGCTATCGCACCGCTGATCGGTATGATTGCCGGTGTGATTGTTACGGTGATCACCTTGCATCTTGCCAAAAAAATGAAGCCCAAAAATGCAGAAAGGCGATTCCGACATTTGCAGCTATTGTCGTCGGCGTGGTTGAGTATTACTCACGGATTGAATGATTCGACCAAAGTGATGGGCGTTATCGGCGTGTCGTTAATTGCTTATAATGCCTCCGTAGGCAGCGAAACTTTGCCTCATTGGTTACGGCTCTCCACGATGAAAGATATTCATGACTGGGTGCCTTTCGCCTGTTTTACGGCAATCGCATTGGGAACATTGTCGGGCGGTTGGAAAATAGTCAAAACGATGGGCAACAAAATCACCAAATTGACGGCGGTGGAAGGTTTCTGTTCGCAAATGGCGAGTTCGATCACCTTGCAGATGACCGAACAGATGGGTATTCCGGTCAGCACCACACACGTGATTTCCGGCGGTATTATGGGCGTAGGCGCAGTCAAACGATTGTCTGCAGTGCGTTGGAGCGTAACCATTAATCTGTTGTGGGCGTGGGTTTTGACCATTCCGGTCAGCGCATTGTTAGCGGCAGGGATCTACAGCCTTATCCATTTGTTTGGCGTATAGTGCTCTTGCTGTCGATCCAGATAGTTACCGGACCGTCATTGATGAGTTCGACCTGCATATCGGCGCCGAAAACGCCGGTAGCTACGGGTTTTCCGAAAAACAGGCTTAAATCCTTGCAAAATTGTTCGTAAAGCGGGATGGAAATTTCCGGTTTGGCAGCATGAATATACGAAGGTCGATTGCCCTTGTGCGTAGTCGCCAATAAAGTGAATTGACTGACACAAAGTATTTCTCCGTTGATGTCCATTACAGAGCGATTCATCACGCCATTGTCATCGTTGAAAATACGCAAATTGACTATCTTTTTTACCAAATAATTCACATCGGACGGCGTGTCTTCACATTCGATTCCGAGAAGAATCAACAAGCCTTGTCCGATAGCCGAATGGAGTTGTTCGCGGATCGTAACGGACGCTTTCCGAACTCGTTGGATGACTACGCGCAAAATTTCGACGGATTAAATCAGTTTCAAATCTTTCAGCAATTCCGGCAGACTTTGTTCAAAATGAACGCCAAAACGAAGGTCTGTACCTGCCGCCGCTGTCTTTCTGATAGCCGAAGTCGTAAAACGCACAGCCACAGCCGCCGCCTCCGCCAGCGTGAACTCGTTCAACAATGCCGCCAGCAAAGCCGAGCCAAATACGTCGCCTGTGCCGTGATAATACCCCGAAATATGTTGATCAAAAGCGTAAGACACTTTGTCGCTGTCGGCGTCATAAGTGGCTGCACCCAATTCTGCATCGTTGAAATATACGCCGGTCAAAACAATTTTTCGGGGACCAATCGCACTTAATTTTTTCAATACAGATTCGATATAATCCTGCGTATAAGGACCGGGGTTGTAGGGTTCATCCAACAACAGCGCCGCTTCGGTCAGGTTAGGAACAATGATATCGGCTTTTTTACAGAGTTTTTTCATTCCGGCAGGAAATTCTTTCGGAAAAATCTTATACAGTTCGCCATTATCAGCCATCACCGGATCGACCAAGATCAGGTTGTGGTCTGTTTTGAAATCGTCGAAGAAACGACCGACCAAATCCAACTGTTCAAACGATCCCAAAAAACCTGTATAAATGGCGTCAAATTGTATATTGAGCGATTTCCAATGGGCGGCTATGGGCGCAATATCTTCCGTCAAATCGCGATAGGTAAAACCGGTAAAACCGCCGGTATGGGTAGATAATACGGCTGTCGGCAAGACAGTAGTTTCGATGCCGGCAGCGGAAATAATAGGCAAGGCAACCGTCAATGAACATTTGCCGAAGCCTGAAATGTCGTGGATTGCAGCGACTCGTTTCAATTCTTTCATTGGTGTAAATGTAGTTTTTTTATGTTACGATATGCCGTTCAGAATGGCGGTATCATCAATTTTCTTAATTAAACCCTGTAAAACAGCGCCGGGACCGATCTCTGTGAACTGTTTGGCGCCGTCGGCAATCATGTGTTGAACCGATTGTGTCCATTTGACGGGAGCGGTCAGTTGCGCGATCAAATTGGCTTTGATAGTCGCCGGATCTTTTTCGCCGACGGTGCTGACATTTTGATAGACAGGGCAGATGGGTGCATCAAATTTTGTTGCCTCAATCGCTTCTGCAAGTTTGGTGCGAGCCGATTCCATCAATGGAGAATGAAAAGCGCCGCCGACTTTCAGTTTTAATGCACGTTTGGCGCCTGCTGCCAATAGTTGTTCGCAAGCAGCGTCAATGCCGGTCAAAGTACCGGAAATCACGATTTGTCCGGGACAATTATAATTTGCAGGGACAACGATATCGTCTATCTTGGCGCAAATTTCTTCGACTGTTTCATTGGATAAGCCCAAAATGGCTGCCATTGTGCCGGGGTTTTGTTCGCCTGCTTTCTGCATTGCCAAAGCGCGTTGATAGACCAATTTCAGACCTTCTTCAAACGCCAACGACTGTGCGGCAACCAATGCCGAAAATTCGCCCAGCGAATGTCCGGCGGTCATATCGGGCTGTTCCTTTTTATCCAAAGTTTTGGACAAAATGACCGAATGGAGGAAAATTGCGGGTTGGGTAACTTTGGTCTGACGTAAATCTTCGTCCGTGCCTGTAAACATTATATCGGTAATACGAAAACCCAGAATATCGTTTGCCTGTTCAAACAGATTGCGAGCAAGAACAGACTCTTTGTATAAATCGGCTCCCATACCTGTAAATTGCGCTCCCTGTCCGGGAAAAACAAAAACTTTCATTGATTATTTGTTTTAAAAATTAATTTCGGGGTGCAAAGGTACAAAATAATTATGAAACATGACCTATAAATGGCAAATTATGCTTATCTTTGTTGGCAATTTAGAATTAAAAACAATGAAATTATCAATCGTTACGGTGAATTTTAATGATGCGCAAGGCTTAAAAAAAACAATTGAAAGCGTTGTGTCGCAAACATTTAGCGATTACGAATATATTGTGATAGATGGCAATTCGACCGACAACAGCCTTGCTGTTATCAAAGAAAGTTTGGGCAAACGCGGACATTGGTTGAGCGAGCCGGATACCGGTATTTATAATGCGATGAACAAAGGAATCGCGATGGCGAAAGGCGATTATATTCAATTTTTGAATAGCGGCGACACGCTGTATTCCGATACCGTTTTGGACGAAATTTTTTCGCAGGAACATACGGCGGATATGCTCACCGGAGCCATTGTGCGCCAATATCAATATGCCGAAGTGGTGGATAAAGGGCAGTTGTATGTACGGCTAAAAAAGGGTGAGCAGTTAACTTTGATGGATTTTTATTTAGGCACGTTACCGCATCAGGCGACTTTCATTCGACGCGACCTCTTTCAGAAATATGGGATGTATGATGAACGGTTTCGCATTGTTGCCGACTGGTTGTTTTTTTTAAAAACAATTGGTATTCACGGAGTTAGCATCGAATATGTAAACAAAATTATTGTACGTTTCGATTCTTATGGTGTCAGTAATATTGACGACGAAAAGTTAAAAACAGAACGTGCGGCAGCATTGGCAAGCCTTTATCCGCCGTTTATCGTCAAAGACTATGATTTTTTTGAGAGCTACCACAAAATTTTCCGTTATGCTTGGGGCTATCGCTTGCTGCGTTTTTTGCAACGCAGTATCACTGTTTATGATATGACCCGTCAGCGGGTTAATCGGATTTTAAAACGTTGAAAATGAGTCGGGTAGGGCATACTCTCCTTCGATTTCGACCAATAAATCATCCCTGCAAATATCGGCTTTGACATACAGAATGGGAATGTTTCCGTATTTTTGTTGACAGATTTGTTCGACGAGCGGTATGTCTTCGATGTTTTTGACATATACGCGCAAATAACAACTTTCGGTCTGTGGAATATCAATGCCCGCTTTTTCCAAATTTTCAAAATTGGTCAGCTGACTGATATTGTCGCAAGTTGTGTTCGTCTGTATTGCTATATCATTTTTGCCGATGGTTTGTTCGCCGATGATTGATGCTGTTCCGGATACAAAGACAACGGCAAGTTCGGGTGTGCCGATGTATTTGGCGCGTTCAAAAAGCGGCGCTTTTTTAATTCCGGATTCTTTGAGTGGCGATCCGACCAATACTTCTTGTCCGTATTGATAGGCATTGACTTGATTCGGATTTTTCAACTCTCGTGTGAGCGTTTGCGAATTGGGTATCAGTGCTATAAAATCAATATTGACCATTCCGCAATCCATGCCGATGCCGGTAGCAGCCGGATATGACATTTTTCGTTTGTAGATTCCGTAATAATATTGCCTGATGTCGTTGAAGATCTGATAATTTTGATACAATCGCCCGTATGCCGCAGTAGTGTGCAAAATGCGCGGAATATAATTCCATTGCCGAATCACATGATCCATCGTGAAGTCTTCGATATAGAGCAGATTTTGCATCTGCTCAAAGGAATGCGAAACCTGTTCGCGGAAAGGCATATTTGCGTCATTTGCCGACATTCCGAATCCGAACAGCATTTTTCCGAAATTGGATTGACAGAGGACATAATTGATGCCAAATGCTTGTTTATAAAGGAGTTTAGTATGTGTATTGAGCCAAACTTCCCAAGCGATGCCTACTGCTGACGGTTGCGCTATCACGCTGAAGGCAATGCATAATTGATATTTTTCAAACGTGCGTTTAATGATTTCACGTTTCGTTATAAAATCAAGGTCGTTATCCGCCGGGATAAAGATAGTAACTGCCACAATATACGCTTTTCTGAAAGGCTTCATGCTTCGTATTCCGAAATCAACGCTTTCTTCAAACGTTTTACGCAGTTTGGAGGAATAAAATGTTCGTTGCAGCATCAGCTCATTTTACAAAATCCGTTTAAAAATGCGCCGGATTCAACCGAAAGTTGTCCGACTATCAACTCACCGACGATATTTCCCGAAGACTTGATATTCAGCGTTTCCCGCACGACGAGATTGCCTTTAATTTTGCCGAAAACGTCTAAATTATAGCAATGAATGTCTCCGGTAATTTCTGCTTGCGGACCTATTACCAATTTGCCGGAACAATCAACAGAACCTTCGATTTTGCCGTCAATCCGAAAATCTTCTTCTGCCGTAATATTTCCTTTGACCAATGTGCCGGTAGCTAAAGCGTTGTGCGCCATGCCTGTGGCATTGTGATGATTTTTCATAAGAATTACACTTTTTTGATATGCAAAGGTAGTTATTTGTTTGGAAGAAATCAAAATAAATTATACTTTTGCGCAATTTTTTATCAATAAATATGCAATATTTGGAATTGAAGGGGATGATTTTTCACGCTTATCACGGCGTCATGGCGCAAGAACGGATGGTAGGAAATACCTATACGGTCGATTTGAAATTGTTTTTTGAGCTGACGCCGGCTGCTTTGTCCGACAATTTGGATGACACGATCAATTATGCGGTCGTTTATGAAACGGTCAAACACGAGATGGCTACGCCGTCGAATTTGATTGAACATGTGGCGTATCGCATTGTTTCTGCGCTGAAAAAGCAGTTTGAGAACATCGAAAGCGTCGAAATTCGTCTATCAAAAAAAAATCCGCCGGTGAGCGGCGATGTGCAGGAATCGGCAGTTTTTATCAAACTCTAACAAGTGATGCGGGCAAATGGAGCGACGTCCATCGGACAAAACTCTTGTTCCATATACTTAAAATAGCCGCTCATAGCCACCATTGCCGCATTGTCGGTCGTGAAAGCGAAGGGTGGGATGTGAATGTTCCATCCGTATTTTTTGGCATATTCGGCAAAAGCAGCGCGTAGTTCGGAATTGGCAGATACGCCTCCGGCAACTGCGATTTCGTTGATCTGCAAATCGTTGGCGGCTTGGAGCAGTTTATCCATCAAAATATCAATGATGGTTGTTTGCAGGCTGGCGCACAAATCGGATTTGTTTTCTTCGATAAAATTCGGATTTTCTTTTTTATGATCACGCAGAAGGTACAAAAAAGAGGTTTTCAAGCCGCTAAAACTGTAATTGTAATCGGCAATGTGTGGTTTGCTGAACGTGAAAGCTCGCGGATTGCCCGTCTTTGCCATACGGTCGATCATCGGACCGCCCGGGTAAGGCAAGCCCATCACTTTGGCGCATTTGTCGAAAGCTTCGCCCGCCGCATCGTCAATCGTTTGCCCAATGACTTCCATTTCTTTGTGCGATTTGACCAAAATGATTTGCGAATTGCCGCCCGAAACCAGCAGACACAAGAATGGGAATGTCGGAATTTGTTTATCCACATTCGGCTCCCTTATATAATGAGCCAGAACATGCGCCTGCAAGTGATTGATTTCGATCATCGGGATATTCCGCGCCGTAGCCCAGCCTTTGGCAAAGGAGACGCCAACCAACAAAGATCCCAACAGTCCGGGTCCGCGTGTGAAAGCAATTGCCGAAATATCCTTTTGCCTGACACCGGCTTGTTTGATAGCCGTATCGACGACTGGAATAATGTTCTGCTGATGCGCCCGCGAAGCCAATTCCGGCACCACGCCGCCATAGCGTTCATGCACTTTTTGACTTGCAATTACATTCGACAACAAAACATCGTTGCACAAGACTGCCGCCGATGTATCGTCGCAAGAAGATTCGATGCCTACTATTATTATGTCCTTTTTATCCATCAATTTTTAAGCAATATGATTTGCGATTGCAAAGGTAGTAAAAATTAATAGATTTTTGCCTTATTCTTCCGGCACTAATACCACATGTGTCTTGTTTTTGAATAAAATAATTACTTTGTCAATATTTTCAGACAAAGATAATTGCGAGCTAATTGACTGATAATGAAGCTTTTCATCTTTGTTTTCGGCTTTCTGAACTACTTTTTCCTTGCGATATTTTAAATCATTCGGCTGATTGGTCGGATTTAGGGAATTGTGAGCAAACAAATCGCGGTTGTCCGTTGGAAACAAAATGGGTTTCTCGCTCAGCAGCATTGTGCCTGTCCCTGTTCGCAACCAGTCGGGATTAATATCAGGAAAAGCCTGTTCGATGCGTTGCCAATGTTTTTCGTTGGGCTGTTGGGTGCGTTTGCCATTAGCGACGATAAACGAAAGGCTTGTCTTGTCTATTCCGGTTTTATCGGAAAAGGCGGCTTGTGTCAAATGATAGTGGCTGATCACTTGTTTGATTCGCATGCGTTGTTCTTGTTCTTGAAGATCCATAATGTATGATTTTTTATTTGGGATGCAAATGTAATTTAAATATTTGATATTTGCAAAATTTACAGCGAATATTTTGCATGTAAATTATTTTGCAAATTTACAGTTTGCAAAATATGTAAATTTACAAACTAAACTATTAAAGTGAATGGGATTCAGTTTTTATATACTTGTGAGAAGGAATATTGCCAAATATGACTATATTGAGAAATTGCTCCAATAAAACGATGTATCTTATTGGTTTTTAGGTTATTAATCTGAAAAATAGGCTGTTTTATTATCTGAAACAAATGTAAATTTGCATTTACTCAAAAAAACAGGTGAAAAATACTTGTTAAAATACATCTTATTACTTTGGTTTTCAATAAATTATAAGTTAATAATTTGATTCTGAAAAGAGTGCAAATTGCCTCTTTTTGTGCAAATAATAATTTGTGAATTTATATGTAAATATTTAATGTTTTACAAACAAATATTTGCAAATTTGCAAGTTGCAAAGGAAAATATATTTGTTGTAATTGCGAAGTTAAAGAAAAATGTTTACCTTTGCAGTCGGTAGTCAATCGGTCTGTCGCTTTTTCAAGAAAAAAAGAGGAAAGTCCGGACAACAGAGAGCGCCCTACTATCTAACGGATAGCTGTTTGCGAGAGCAGAGTCAGGTAGAAGAAAATAACCGCCTCTGAAAAGAGGTAAGGGTGAGAAGGTGAGGTAAGAGCTTACCGTTCTTGCAGCGATGTGAGAAGCCGTACCGCTTAGGGGTTGCAATATCGTGTATATCAGCGCAATAAGGATGGCTCGTCCTTGCTGAGGGGTAGATAGCTTGAGTTTCGGTGTGAGCCGAAATCCAGATAAATGACAGACGCCCCGATGATTCGGGATACAGAATCCGGCTTACAGATTGACTGCTTTTTTTATTAGAAATAATCGTCAAAAAACAATATATGTCATTGAAACATAATGGTTTAACAGAAAGGATAAAAGTACTTTGGCTATTTATTACGGAAGACATTTGGCGGACAACTCCCTCCGAATTGACCGATAAACAGCGAAAAAGTTATACTATTCTCAAAATTATTACGCTGGCTATTCGGCGCTATCGTGCCGATCACCTGCAACGGAACGCTTCGGCGCTGACTTACAGCATGTTTTTGTCGCTGATTCCGACTTTAGCCGTCTTATTGTCTATTGCCAAAGGTTTTGGTTTTCAGAATATTGTAGAAAGTCAGTTGTTTCAATATTTTCCCGGACAACAAGAGGTTTTCAGTCAAGCATTCACGTTTGTCGATTCGTATATGCAGCATGCGAAAGGCGGCGTTTTTTTAGGTTTGGGACTTCTTTTACTGTTTTATACGGTCTATATGTTGATTGCGAACATCGAAAACACCTTTAATATGGTGTGGCAAATTCCCAAAGGAAGAAAATTTTCGCGGCAGCTAACCGACTATTTTTCAGCGTTTTTGCTGTTACCGGTGTTTCTGGTATGTTCGGCGGGCTTGTCGTTTCTCACGGCGACCACTTTTGATACTTTGAAAGAATATCAGGTAATCGGCATGGTTTCCGAAATTGGAGCAACAGTTATCCCACTGTTAGTTAGTATTTTAATGTTCACAGGACTGTATATTTTTATTCCGAACACGTCAGTGCGCTTGCGGCATGCCATTGTAGGAGGTGTTTTTGCCGGTATTTTTTTCCATTTGCTTCAACATGTGTATATCAGCGGGCAAATTTGGGTGTCGAGTTACAATGCTATTTACGGTAGCTTTGCATTTATCCCTTTGCTGTTGTTGTGGATGCAATTGTCGTGGGTGATCTGCCTGATCGGAGCAGAAATCACATTTGCTTGTCAAAATGTACAAAATTTTGATTATGAGTTAGATAGCCAAAATATTTCACGCAGATATTTAGATTTTGTGATATTGTCGATGGCAGCTTTAATTTTTCAACGCTTTGAAACGGGCGAAAAAGCTTACAGCGATACGGAAATTTCAACGCTATATAAAATACCTATTCGATTGACCAAAAGGGTATTATTAATGCTTGTGGATTTGGGGTTTATCAACGAAATAAAAGACGACAACAACGAATGTAACTACCAACCGGCGGTAGATATTAACCATGTAACGGTGGCGCATCTGTTTGAAGTCTTGGAAAAATCCGGCGCCGAGAATTTTAAAATAGAAAAGAACAAAAAATTTCAATCGGAATGGAATCTAATACTTCAATCTCGAAAGGATATGTTCTTGAATAATAATGAGTTATTAGTTAAAGATTTGAAGTAGTCATTGTGCCAATATAAGCGTGGTAACGGCTGTCATTTTTGATGGGACAAAGCGGCAAATAGTGTTCATCTGTATGTAGAAGATTTTGGTGCTGTTGCCATACTCGATGCGGATCGGTGAAATAATCAATCTGCAAAAACGCTTTATTATTTTTATGTAATTGTTTATTATACAGCTTATTATACAACATAATAGCCAAATATCCCATTGTTTTTCTCATATTAATTTCCACACACGGGTGCATACGGTATTGTCTGTCCGCCGAATAAATCATCATATCCACGCCAAGAATGCCTTGGTAATGGAGTGAATATTGCCTGTGCAGCAATTCTGTTAATTTCTGTTTTACGCTGAATATCAACTGTTTATCTATATATTTGAAAAGTGTTTCTTGTATATCATTTTGATCGGTAATCACACTGCCTTTGTACCTGCCTTTCGTATCTGTCAGAAATAAAGAATAGCCGATAAATTTTGTAGCTAATTCATTGATTTCAAATTGCATAGAAAAATCAATACATTTGTTTAAAGCTCTTTCTAAAGAAACAGCTGATTGTTTTTTCAGCATGCCCTGAATAATTTGGCGTTCCGAACGTGCCAAAGGCTTTTGCAGTAACCACAACAGACCGCGTCCGGACGAAGAATATGGTGATTTAAGTAATTGATTTTCAAGCGATTGAAGTATTTTCTGCTCTATGGATTGCAGATCTTCGCAACGAACAGGCAACAGCGAGGCGTCAATATCCGGAATAGCCTCAATTAGTTCCTTCAGCACGCTGTGGCTGCTCCATCGACTGCTTAACTCTCGATAAATATTTTTCCATTGTGATATATTCCATTGAAAATCAAACTTTTGATTGAGATTGTTGAAGTAATGAATACTTGCTGGTGATAATCCCCAAAAGTCAATGGTTTCATGCTGCAATACTTGTTTTTTAGCATGTAATTCATTGATAGATAAAGTATTATGACTAATATTACTGAAACCGGATATGGATTTGAGAAAATCAAAAGTCAATGGCGTATCCGTCCAAATATAGTCATCCGATTCGGCATACCAAGCCGGAAGAAACGACAAATCTTGCTGCATTTTGATTTGTTGTGCAGGCGGTCGGTAATTGGGCGAATTATTCAAAACAGCTGTTTCGTGTCCCGGATTGAAATAATGAATCATTGTGGTAGCGGATAACAGATGATCTGTTTCAATTCATCGGCGGAAACCGGACGGATACCTTCCGTATCCATAAATAGCAGATTATCAGCAAGTTGAATAGCGATATCCACATCATGAGTTGAAAGAAAAATCAGCTTGTTCATGGTGGAACTCAAATGGCGCAGCAAGGACATAATTTCCATTTTGCTTGGAAAATCTAAAAAAGCAGTTGGTTCGTCTAATATAATGATAGGCGTTTGTTGGGCTAAAGCTTTGGCAATCATTACTTTTTGACGCTCTCCATCGCTTAATGTTGCCATCATTCGCGTTGCCATGTCTTCTATATGTACCTGTTGCATCGCCTCTCGGACGATTTTTTCGTCTTGTCGGCTCAATTTTCCCCAAAATCCGGTGTATGGCGAGCGTCCTATCGCGACGACTTCGGCAAGCGACAAATCCTGTACGTCGATTTTTTCCGTCAGCACGACGCTGATCAGGCGGGCGCGTTCCGAATCGGATAGAGAAAAAAGCTTAATATTATCGAATATAACTTCCCCTGATAGAGGAGGTTGTGAAGCGGAAAGTGTGCGCAATAAAGTAGATTTTCCAATGCCATTTTTGCCCAGCAAGCAAGTGAGTTCTCCGTTTCGGATTTCTGCGTTCAGATGCTTGGCAACGGTGCGATGTTTATAGCCGGTGCTTAACTCTCTTAAAATCAATGATTTATTCATGAATCATACCTGCAATGAAGCTGTCAATTCCTGCACGGAAGAGAAACCATGTCGTTCCAAATATTCATTGATTCCTTCGGCGACTTTGACGGATATGGTCGGGTCGATAAAGTTATAAGTGCCTATCTGTATGGCAGTTGCACCTGCAATAATAAACTCAATTGCGTCTTTGGCACAAGATATTCCGCCCATTCCGATCACCGGAATTTTCACAGCTTTGGCAGTTTGATAGACCATTCGCAGTGCGACCGGTTTGATGCAGGCTCCCGATAATCCGCCTGTTATTGTCGATAATACCGGTTTGCGAGTTTCTGTATTGACTGCCATTCCTAATAAAGTATTGATTAAAGAAACGGCGTCAGCTCCTTCTGTTTCAACGGCTTGTGCTATTTTGGTGATGTCCGTAACATTGGGTGAAAGTTTCACAATCAGCGTTTTGTTATAGACTTGACGCACGGCTTTTACCACTGCTGCCGCACTTGCACAGTCGGTTCCGAATGCCATTCCGCCTTGTTTGACGTTGGGACAGGAGATATTCAGTTCGATTGCCGGAATCTTTTCTAAGTCGTTGATTCGTGCTGCGCATGCAACGTAATCGTCTATGGTTGAGCCACTTACATTGACAATCATACAAGTATTTATCTCTTTGATAGCAGGATAAATATGCGACACAAAATAATCGACGCCTTTGTTTTGTAAGCCGACTGCGTTCAACATTCCTGCCGGAGTTTCCGCCATACGGGGATACGCATTTCCTTCACGCGGATGCAAGGTCGTGCCTTTTACAACAATACCGCCAATTTCGGACAAATCAAAAAAATCCGCATATTCCAATCCATAACCGAATGTGCCTGATGCAGTTAGCACCGGATTTTTAAGTGTTAGTTGACCTATTTTTACCGTTAAATCTGCCATAGTAGTTCATTTATATTGAATACCGGACCTTCCGTACAGACGCAAGTATTGCCGTCGACGGTTTTTTCCACACAGCACAGACAAGCGCCAATTCCGCATGCCATTGTGTTTTCTAATGAGACCTCACAAGGGATATTGTGGCGTTTGGCATAGCGAGCTACCGCCATCATCATCGGTTTTGGTCCGCAAGTATAAATAAAATCCGCTTTTGTATTCGACAAAACGGAATGATTGCTGACAAAGCCTTTTTCGCCTATTGATCCGTCTTCGGTTGTGATATACACGGCGCCGACTGCGGCGAAATCATCCAAGCAAAGCAGATCGTTGCGAGTGCGGGCTCCCAATAAAAATTCAGGTATAAATCCTTGCTGTTTAAGTGTTTGTCCTAAGAAAAGTAAAGGAGCAATGCCCACGCCGCCACCGATTAAAAGCAATGTTTGTTTCGTCTTATCGGGCTTCGGGATAGAAAAACCTTTGCCTATCGGATAAATCAGATTCAGTTTCTCTCCGACAGTGAGCGACGCCAATTTTTGTGTTCCGTTGCCGACGATTTGCACTAACAGACCGATTTCGCGTTTGTCGCGATGGACATAATGAATCGAAATCGGGCGGCGCAAAAACGTAGAGGGAGAATTTTCGATTTTTGCTTGCACAAATTGACCCGGCTGCATTTCCGGCAATTCTTGATTCAGACGCAAGCGCAGCAGACAGTAGCGGACGTTCAGGGGGGTATTTTCAACCACAATCCAATCTGCCAAATACTTCATTGTGTTGCAGTTATTCATTGATTTTTGCGGAAAGAACAGGATTCGAACCTGCGAAACCCTTTAGGGGTTTACACGCTTTCCAGGCGTGCCTCTTCAACCACTCGAGCATCTTTCCATATCAAAAGGCGGCGCGAAGGTACGAATAATTTGGCAAAAATCAAAGTCTTTGGCAAGAAAAAAAATCAAACAATATCCAACATCCCTTCCGGCAGCTCCGTAAATATTTGTTTCAGGTCGTGATTGATGTGGGAAATAAAAGCAGGTGTAGCTGGTATAAGCAGTTCATTATCAGACGTTTCTATAATAAATAAAACATTCTGAGTGGAGTCTTCGATGGCGACGATGCGTCCAATATTGCCTGCCTGTCGGTCAATCAGCGTATAATCGAGAAAATAATCCCAAGTGGCAAAGTCGCTGTTGTTCGGGCGCGAAGAATTCAGGTATTTTTTTGCAAAATAGACCTCTTTGTTGGCAAAAGCGGAGGCTTGTGCTGCCGAATCAATGCGGTTTAACTTCACAAAAGCCGTCGTATCGGAGACAAAACGGCAAGATACTATCCGAAACGGAACAAAAATACCGTCCATTTCGCAAATCAGAAAAGGATGTTCCGATTCGTCAAAAACGTCGTCGGTGAATGTAAAGGATAATTCGCCCCTCACGCCATGCGGTTTACCGAAACGTCCAATGCTGATAAGTTCTTCTCTTGCAATCATTTAGATGCGTGTTATTCGTGCGCCGAGTGCGTTCAGACGTTTGTCGATGTCTTGATAGCCTCTGTCGATTTGGTCAATATTATGAATTCGGCTGGTGCCTTGTGCGCTCATCGCGGCAATCAGCATCGCTATTCCGGCGCGAATGTCGGGCGAAACCATATTGGCGGCACGCAGGGGATAGCGTCGTGCGGAACCGATCACCGTAGCGCGATGGGGGTCGCAAAGGATGATTTGTGCGCCCATATCGATTAGTTTATCCACAAAAAACAGGCGGCTTTCAAACATTTTCTGATGAATCAGGACGCTACCGTTTGCCTGTGTCGCCACCACCAAAAAGACGCTCAGGAGGTCGGGCGTCAATCCGGGCCACGGCGCATCGGCAATCGTCATAATGGATCCGTCGATAAATGTTTCGATGGTATAAACGTCCTGCGCAGGAATCACGATGTCGTCGTTGTCTTGCTTGACGGTGATTCCGCATTTGCGAAATGCATCCGGAATGATACCCAGATCGCTGTAAGACACGTTTTTAATGCGCAGTTGAGAGGCAGTCATCGCCGCCATTCCGATAAAGCTGCCCACTTCGATCATATCCGGCAAAATGGTATGTTCGCAGCCATGCAGGTTTTCTACGCCTTCGATTTTCAGCAGGTTAGACGCCAAACCGTCAATATGTGCGCCCATACGGATCAGCATTTTCGTCAGTTGTTGCAGGTAGGGTTCGCAGGCAGCGTTGTAGATCGTAGTCTGTCCTTGTGCGAGCGTCGATGCCATCAGAATATTGGCGGTTCCGGTAACGGAGGCTTCGTCCAAGAGCATATAGGCGCCTTGCAGTTTTTTGGCTTTCACTTCGTAAGCTTGACGTTCCGTATTGTATTGAAAATCAGCGCATAGCTTCTGTATTCCGAGAAAATGCGTATCCAAACGGCGGCGCCCGATTTTATCGCCTCCGGGTTTGGGAACAATGGCATATCCGAATCGGGCGACCAAGGGTCCGACCAGCATCACCGATCCGCGCAGGGCAGCGCTCTGACGGAAAAAATCGTCGGTTTGCAGATAATCCGTATTGACTTTGTCTGCCTGAAAGGTGTAGGTATTGGGGGACGGATGGTCGATCGTTACGCCCATATTTTTCAGCAAAACAATCAGATTATTGACATCCAAAATATCGGGAATATTGTGGATCGTAACTTTTTCCGACGTGAGCAAAGTGGCGCAGATGACCTGTAATGCCTCGTTTTTTGCGCCCTGAGGCACAATTTCACCGGACAATTTGTGTCCGCCTTCGATGATAAATGACGCCATATCAGTTATTGTTTAATCGTTATAGCTCGGCAGGGTAGAATATTCTTTGGAGTAACGCATCATTTGTTCGGCGTATCCTTCTTTGTAGCTGACTTTTACGTCAATCACATTGCCTTTTTTGTCTTTCACGAGTTCATAGACCGGATTGACAAAACCTCTGTATGGCGGAATATTCAGTTGGTCGTAGCGTTCTTTGATTTCTTTGTGCAGTTCGGGATTAACTTTGACGGCGTAAGTTTCCACCAATTTTTGTGCTGCCCGAAAATCGCCGGTTGATTTGATGCGTTGAATTTCTGCTAACAGTTGCCCAAACAGCGTGCGCAGCTTGCCGTAGTCGTTAATAAAGACGTATGATTTGCCGTTTTCTTTGCGAATTTCGACGACATTGTCGGCTTGTCCGTGTTCCAAAACCCAATAGGCGATCAGGGCGCGGTTGCGCATGTGCGCTTCTTCAATGTCTTTGCCCAATTCGATGCGCGAGAGCTGTGTCATCAAGCCGTTCATCATATATTTGTAATATTGCGCTTTGTAGGCGTTGGAATCATTTAAAAATCCGTATTCCAGCATTTTAGCGTCCGGAATATAATACAGTCCGAAGAGGTCGGCGCGGGTTTCTTCGATGGTTGATCCATAGACTTTCAAGGCGTCTTGATCGACTCCCGGAAGTAGCTGTCCCGAAGCGTGTCCCAGACATTCGTGCAAGTCGGTATGCAAGTTATCTGTCTGTGCGCCAAAGTGTTTCATCAATTCTTTTTCATAGTCGCAGCAAACAAATTCGTCCAAAAATCCGTTGCCGGCAGCAGCTTTGTCATAGGCTTCGGTGATGTTGGAAATGGTTACGGATTTGGATCCGAAATCTTTGCGTATCCAGTTGGAATTTGGCAAGTTGATGCCGATGGGTGTTGCCGGATAGCAGTCGCCGCCCAAAATGGACACTTCGATGGTTTTGAAGGTAATGCCTTTGACCTGTTTTTTCTTGAAAATCGAATCCACCGGCGAGTGGTCTTCAAACCATTGTGCATTTTCACCCAGCATTTTCGATAATTTTTCGGCGCGGGGGTCTTTGAAATTTACGATAGATTCCCAGCTGGCTTTGATGCCGAGTGCATCGCCGTAAGATTCGGTGAAACCGTTGACGAAATCCACACGCGATTCGGTATCTTTCACCCATTCGATCGCGTATTGGTCAAAAGTATGCAAATCGCCGGTCTGATAATATTCTATCAATACGTCGATCACTTTGTTTTGTTGCGCGGTTTCGGCAAACTGCTTTGCCTGTTGCAGCCAATAGACAATTTTGGTGAGCGCTTCCGAATAGAGACCGCCGATTTTGTAGGTTTCTTCTGTCAAAACGCCGTCTTTTTTTACTAAGCGACTGTTCAGTCCGTAGGAAACAGGCGTCGTGTCGCTCGGAGATTTCAGGGCGTTATAAAAATTTTCCGCCTCTTTTTGTGTAACGTCCTCTCCGTAATAATTATTGGCAGAGGCGACAATCACATCCAAACGGCTATCCTGATTGACTTTTTTAGCATACAGATCGGGATCGAACATCACCGGAATGATTTCCGCAAAAAAAGCGTCTATCGTTTCACCCTTGCGCAGGGGGAGCAGAGATGCATCCAAACTGCAAACGGCTTCCGTAAAAAAGCCTTTCGAGAAAGCGGGCAGGAATTTTTCTTCGCCATAGTGGTGATGAATACCGTTGGAAAACCACACCCTTTTGAGATAGACTGTCAGATCCTGAAACTCTTTTGAGTCGCGGTCGCCCCGATAATTGTCGTAAATGGCTTCTAAGGTGCGGCGGATCGCCAAATTGTAACGATTGTTCTGGTCATAAATAATGTCGCGTCCGTATAGCGCGGCTTCGTTCAAACAGTAAATCAACTGTTTTTGATTGACCGAAAGGCTGTCCCAATCGGGGACTTGATAGCGTAGAATGCCCAAATCGGCAAAATGCTCAACATTGTAGTTAAAATTTTCCGTATCGGAACGGAGGCTGTTACCGTTATTTTTGCACGATAAACAAAGCAGGGCTGGAATAAGTGCCATAAATGCGTACTTCATAAGTTATATTAATTTAATTTGAAACCGCAAAAGTAGGAAAAAATTTGGATATATCCGAATTTTAGCGTAATTTTGCGGACTTAATTACAGAGATTTCGATGAAAATAAAAAAGTATTTGTGGAACATTTACACAAGACAGATCATACTCGCCTTATTCATTTTATTGGTTTTGGTATTGGTTGTTTTGGCGTGGTTAAATCATTATACAAGACATGGAGAGCAGGTCGCGGTGCCGAATGTCTATGGTTTGCAGGTGGAGCAGGCGATCCCACTGTTTCGCAATAACGCCTTGCAATACGAAGTGATAGATTCGATTTATGCAAAAAATCAGACGCCCGGCATCATTCTGAAAACCGTCCCTCCGATAGCTACCAATGTCAAAAAAGGGCGCAAAGTGTATCTGACTTTGAACGCTTTCACGGCGCAATTACTGACTGTACCCGCTGTCGCCGATATTTCGCAACAAACGGCTGTCGCTATGCTGCAATCTCTTGGATTTGAACATATTACCACACGTGCTGTCCCCGGCAGTTATCGAGATTTGACAGTCGGATTGGAAACCGCAACCGGTCGGCGTCTCGAAGCAGGCGACCGCATCGCCGCCAATACGCCATTGGTCTTGCTCATCAATTCGGGACAGGAAGCAACTACTTTTTTTGAAGAAGGAGCAGCCGTTACGGAAAGCGAATCGGACGAATCGTGGTACTGAAATTTGGCGAAAGCAATGGAAGAAACAACTTGGAATAACGATTTTGAAGAAGATGACGAACAGTTTTCAGCGGATTTTGCAGAGCAAACCGATGAGTCGCTGTACGAACACTTTCGTTTTGTTGCCGATAAAGGACAATCCTTACTGCGTGTCGATAAGTTTTTGACGGATCGCATCGAAGGCACCTCGCGCAGTCGGATTCAACAGGCGGCTGATGCAAATTATGTGCTTGCCAACGGCGTGGCTGTCCCTTCCAACTACAAAGTGAAGCCTTTGGATGTGATTACAGTCGTTATGGATCGCCCGCGCCACGAATTGGAAATCATTCCCGAAGATATTCCTATCAATATTGTCTATGAAGATGAAGATGTGTTGGTAGTGAACAAAGCCGCCGGAATGGTGGTGCATCCGGGACACGGCAATTATACAGGCACACTGATCAACGCGGTAGCATGGCATCTGAAAGACAATGACCAGTTTGAGGCAAAAGACCCGCGTATGGGCATCGTACATCGAATAGACAAAGACACTTCCGGTCTGTTGGTGGTGGCAAAAAATCCGATGGCAAAAACGCATCTGGGCTATCAGTTTTTCCGCAAGACGACCAAACGCCAATATATCGCCGTTGTCTGGGGCAACGTCAAAAACGATACCGGCGTGATCGACGTCAATCTCGGGCGGCATCCGACCAATCGGCTCTGGATGACGGTTTTTCCCGATGGCGACACAGGCAAACACGCCGTTACGCATTACAAAGTCTTGGAACGATACGGTTATGCCACGTTAGTGGAATGTCATTTGGAAACCGGACGCACGCACCAGATTCGCGTCCACATGAAACATATCGGGCATACCTTGTTCAACGACGAGCGCTATGGCGGCGATATTATCCTGCGCGGCACCTATCAGACAAAATACCGACAGTTTATTTATAACTGTTTCAACACCTGCCGCCGACAGGCTTTGCACGCCCAGACTTTGGGTTTTGTGCATCCGCGAACAGGCGAAGAAGTGTTTTTTGAAAGTCCGATACCGGAAGATATGAGGCTGTTGATTGAAAAATGGCGCCGATATATCGCCAACGAAGATTGGGAAGATATTTATTAGAATATATTATGTCGAACAAAAAGATTATTGCTATTGTGGCAGGAGGCTATTCCTCCGAAATGCAGGTGTCGCTGAAAAGCGCAGAGGGTATCTGTTCCTTTTTAGACGCTGATAGGTACAAGGCTTATATTGTGCTGATAGACAGAGAAAAATGGCTCGTAAAAATCGCCGAAAACAACTTGGTTCCGGTTGATAAAAATGATTTTGGTTTTACGGACACCGCCGGACAAAAAGTCAAATTCGATTACGCTTATATCACTATACACGGCACGCCCGGAGAAAACGGTTTGTTGCAGGGCTATTTCGAGATGTTGCAGCTTCCGTATTCCGGTTGCGATGTGCTGACGTCGGCGCTGACTTTCAGCAAATATGTCTGCAATCGCTATTTGAATGGCTATGGCGTAAAAACTGCGGCGTCCGTCCTGCTCCGTTCCAACGATTATGATGCGGAATCCCTTGTTACCGCTTTGGGCTTACCGATCTTCGTAAAACCCAACGACGGCGGTTCGAGTTGCGGCACTACAAAAGTCCGCCGCGCCGAAGACCTGTCGGCAGCTATCGATACTGCCTTTGCCGAAGGACGTGAGGTCATTGTCGAAAGTTTTATGCGCGGCACGGAAGTTACCTGCGGCTGTTATCGGTCGGGGAACGGCGATTTGATCGTGTTTCCGGTAACGGAAGTGGTCAGTAAAAATGAATTTTTTGATTTCGACGCCAAATATAATCCGCAGAGCGTAGAAGAAATCACTCCGGCGCGGATTTCTCCGGAATTGACGGCGGCGGTGCAGCATACCACCCGACAAATCTACGAATGGATCCATGCGAAGGGAATCATTCGGGTGGATTATATTCTCTCGTCTGCAGGCGAAATTCGGATGCTGGAAGTCAATACGACTCCCGGAATGACGGTTACGAGTTTTATTCCACAACAAGTACGCGCTGCCGGACTGAATATGACAGACGTGCTTACAGATATCATAGAACATGGAAACAGCAGATAACAATTTCGACGACATTCGTCCTTATGCCGACGCAGAAGTGCCGGCAGTCATCGCCGATTTATTAAAAAACAAGGACTTTATGGAGGTTTTGGAGTATATTTTCCCCAAGAAGACCACCGAAGAAATCGTCGCCAACTGGCAGACGATCAAAAGCATACACGATTTTCAATATGGCATTTCCGTTCCGACGGTGCTGTCGGTGATCCGTCGCACCTCTACCTCTATTGATTTTTGCGGATACGAGCAGTTGCAGAAAAATCAGGCATACACTTTCATCTCCAACCACCGCGACATTGTGGTTGATGCGGCTGTGTTAAGTACGATGTTGGCGCATCACGGACACGACACGGTGGAGATTGCGATTGGCGACAACCTTTTGTTGCGCCCTTGGGTGAAAGATTTGGTGCGCCTCAATAAAAGTTTTATTGTCAAACGAAGCGTCGAAATTCGTCAGATGTTGGAAGTTTCGATGCACCTTTCCCGTTATATTCATCACACGGTCGGTGAAAGAAAGCAGTCGGTTTGGATTGCGCAACGCGAAGGACGCGCCAAAAATTCGGACGACCACACACAGGAAAGCGTAATCAAGATGTTGGCGATGGGTGGCGACAGCGATTTCCTGTCAAACATTAAAGCTTTGAACATTACGCCGCTATCAATCTCTTACGAATACGATCCATGCGACTATTTGAAGGCAAAAGAATACCAGCAAAAGCGCGACCAAGCCGATTACAAAAAAGCCTATTCCGACGATCTGTTGAATATGCAGACCGGCATTCTGACCAATAAGGGGCGCATTTGGTTTCAGATCGGACAGCCGATTGGGCAGTCGCTCGAACAGATTCCCGCCGGTCTGCCGCGCAACGAATTGGTCAAAACAATTTGTCGCGTGATTGACCGTGAAATTTTTCGCAACTATCATTTCTATCCTATCAATTACATCGCCTACGACCGTCTGTGGGGTGGCAATCGCTTTGCCGCATATTATACCGCTACCGACATAGCCACCGTCGACAACTATTGGCAACAGCAGTTAGCAAAAATAGATTTGCAGGACAAAGACTTGCCATTTCTGACCGAAAAAATATTAGAAATGTATGCCAATCCGCTAAAAAACGCAATTAGTGGTTAGTGGTGAGTGATTAGTGGAGAGTGATAGTATCACTGCCGGTGATGCTATCAGTAAAAGCCGCTTGTCATAGCGGACTTGATCCGCCATCCCCATACTGTCTGAACTTTGATTGTCTGAACCTTGATTTTCATAAGATTTCCTTGATTGCCTTGATTTATACACCCTTATTTATTAAGGTTCCCTTAGTAGCCGGATATAAAACGCTCCATCATCCTGCCCTTATTCCATTATTAATCTTTGGAAAATAAGGGAATAAGGGTAAAAAATTGCAAACATTCAACTCCAAGCTACTAAGGGCGCCCGCAGGAATAAGGGTGTCTGTTTTTACCGCGAAGGCAAAGAAGGCAAAAAAAGGGGGATGGGGTCTGAACTGTGATTTTAATGTGATTGAAATGATGAATATGATTGTTTAACGATTAGCAGGAGATCCCGCGTCAAGCGCGGGATGACGCGCCCCCACTCACCATTCACCACTAATCACTAATCACTAACCACTATCTCATCTATTTGCCTCAACTCGCTGTCGGTGAAGGTGATGTGGTTGATAGCTTTCAGGTTATCCTGTAACTGCGAGACCGAACTGGCGCCGACAATAACCGACGAGACCGATTTTTTGTGCAGCAACCATGCCAACGACATTTCGGCGAGACTTTGTCCGCGCTCGTCGGCGAGGATGCTCAACTGTTTGATTTTGTTGATGATTTCCGGCGTAACGTCTTCTCGTTTCAGAAAGCCATGACTTTTTGCCGCTCGCGAGTCGTCGGGAATACCGTTCAGATAGCGATTGGTCAATAGACCCTGCGCCAAAGGTGAAAAAACGATGAATCCCACGCCATAAGTTTCGTTTAAGTCGATCAATTCGCGTTCAGGTTTGCGGTGCAAAAGGTTGTATTTGTCCTGAAAAATCAGACAACGGACGTGCTGTTCCTGCATCATATTGTAAGCTTGTCGCGCTTTTTCTGCCGGATATTTCGACAAGCCCACATAGAGCGCTTTTCCCTGTTTGACGATGTCGATCAGGGCTTGAACGGTTTCTTCTATCGGCGTATTTGGGTCGTAACGGTGGCTGTAAAAAATATCGAAATAGTCCAAACCTGTCCGTTGCAGGCTTTGGTTGATACTCGCCATCATGTATTTGCGCGATCCGCCGTCACCGTAGGGACCCGTCCACATCGGGTGTCCCGCTTTGGACGAGATGAGCAATTCGTCGCGATGCGTTTTCAAATGATTGCGAAAGAGCCGTCCGAAATTGATTTCTGCGCTTCCCGGAGGCGGACCGTAATTGTTTGCCAAATCGAAATGCGTAACTCCCTGTTCGTAAGCATGTAAGACGATTTGAGTGGCGGTCGTAAAATCATCCACATCGCCAAAATTGTGCCACAATCCCAGCGAAATCAAAGGGAGTTGCAAGCCGCTGTTTCCGCAAAATCTGTATGTCATCATGATATTAGAAATAAATATGGTTTATAATCCTATGTGTTCCTGTGTGCGCTGACCGGCTGATTTTTCAGGTACAATCGGCTGGTTTTCAGGCGTATAATGCCATCGAACCGTATCGCTCAACTGTGCGCCTTTGTGGTGCACTGTCGCAATAATGATGTTGTCGCCTTCCTGCAATGCCACGTCTTTGAAAATATAATGCACGGCAGTCGTGCCTTGCGTTGCCGTCGTGATTGTTACGCCATTGACCGTTATTTGCGGCGTGCCGACATTGGAATAAACCGTTACGTCGGTCAAAGCGTTTTTGCGTTCCGTCAAGCGACGTTGCGTCAGATACAAGACCGGTTCTTTGCTCCAATTGGCTTTGTACCAATAAAATGCGTCTTTTTTGACTTTGCGGTCGAAAGTAACCAAGCCTTTCATATTTCGTGCTTCGACGCCACCTTGCGTATTGATCGGCGTGGCAAAATCGAATGTATTCCAAACGTATGACGCCAACAAAAACGGGTGTTTTGCAATGATGCTCCATTGTTTTTCGTGAAATTTGGTGGCGAAAGTTTCGGGATAGAACTGCGAAAAATAGCGTCCAAATTCGCCCGGGTGTTCTTCCTGCTGGTTAATATTGGCTTCTGCGCCATATTCCGCCAGCATAATTTTATAATCATGGAATTGGGTTTCGATAGCGTTTGCCCAGTTTTCCAATTCGTCAATGGTCTTTTCGTACCAACCGAAATAGCGGTTGATGCCCTGAATATCGGCGTTGAGATTGACTGCCTGATTGACCGTTGCATAGCCATTGACCGACACGGTATAGCGGTCGGGATCTTCTGTTTTTGCCAAATCGTTCAGCTCGGTCGTCAGCGCAATGGTGTAATTGGCTGGCGAATAGACCTCGTTGTGCAGTCCCCAAACGTAGATCGACGGGTGATTATAATTTTGACGAATCAGTTCAGTCAATTGCTGTTTGGCATTGCCGGCTTCCTGCGTACTCACACGATTGACGAAGGGGATCTCTGCCCAAACAATGAAGCCGATGCTGTCGCATTTGGCGTAAATCTGCTCGGCTTGCTGGTAATGCGCAAAACGAATGGTGGTTGCCCCGATTTCGCGAATGATATCCAAATCCGTATTGTGCTGTTCGTTGCTCAATGCGCTGCCGTATTGCCACCAATCCTGATGACGACAAACGCCGTACATCGGGACTTTTTTGCCGTTTAAAAACATTCCTTCCCTGCGCAATTCAAAGCGACGCAAGCCCAAAGGCTGCACTACTTCGTCGGAAATTTTGCCGTCCGTTTCGATTTGCACGGTGGTTTTATACAAATACGGATCGTCTAAACCCTGCCACAGATGCGGTTGGGCGATGCGAATGTGCTGTTCGAGCGTTTGGCGTCCTTGCGGAGATAGTTGGATGGGCGTCGTTTGACGGGCTTTGATTGTGCCATCCGTTTCATAAATCGTTGTGATCAGTCGCACCGGAACCGTCGCTGTTTGTTTATTTTCCAATTTGACTTTGACGGTCAGGTCTGCCGATTTGGCGCTGACGTTTTGCTGCCGAAGATACACGCCCGACGAGGCATAATCATTCACCGCAATATGCACTTTTTCCGTAACAATCAGAGAAACAGGACGATAGATGCCGCCATAAACGCCAAACAAAGTCTGGTTAATGGGAATGACATCCGGACGCGATGCGTTATCTGCCTCCACCAAAAGCTCGTTCATTTGATTGTATTTCAACAACTTGGTCAATTCGACCGTGAATGCCGAATATGCGCCCTCGTGATTGCCTGCGGGCGTTCCGTTCAGATAAATCTTGGCGGTCGCACCCACGCCTTCAAAGCGCAAAAAAACCCGTTTATCTTTCCACAAATCATTGGGCTGAAACGATTTTTTATAATACGCCTTTCCTTCATAAAAAATATTTTTCTTCACCTGCATATCTTCGGCGTTCCAAGTATGCGGGATGTCCACCTGTTGCCAAGTGTCGGAGGTCGTTTGCAGCAGATTTTCCGGTTTTTTGAATTGCCAACCATCGTTAAAAGGGACGGTTTCGCGGCAAAATCCCGAAAAAATCGTCGTTAACAATATTAATATAAAGGCGGAGCGTTTCATTGCATCACAGCTTTTGCCAAGTTTTCCGCTTGTTGCTGCGTTGGCGCTTCGGTATATATACGGATGATCGGCTCGGTATTCGACTTGCGAAAATGCACCCAGCTGTCGGGGAAATCCACTTTTACGCCGTCTTCGGTATTGATCGGATAGGCGGCATATTTTTGTTGCAGACTGCGCAAGAGGGCATCCACATCGGTATCCGGCGTCAAATCCATACGCTGTTTTGCCATATAATAGGTCGGATATTGCGCCCGCAATTCGCTAACTGTTTTGCCCGATTTGGCAAGCAAGGTCAAAAACAAACCGATGCCCACCAAAGCGTCGCGTCCGTAGTGAGAGGCGGGATAGATGACGCCGCCGTTGCCTTCGCCGCCGATAACGGCATGGGTCGCTTTCATTTTCGTTACGACATTGACTTCGCCGACTGCCGATGCAGTATATTGTTGTCCGTATTTTTCGGTGATGTCGCGCAGGGCACGGGTCGAACTCATATTGGAAACGGTATTGCCGGGAGTATGCGAAAGGACATAATCGGCGACAGCAACGAGCGTATATTCTTCGCCGAACATATCACCTTTTTCCGTAACGATAGCCAAACGATCCACGTCGGGATCTACAACAAAACCGACGTCTGCTTTACCTGATTTCATCACAGAGGCAATTTCCGTCAAATGTTGCGGCAGCGGTTCCGGGTTATGCGCAAAATTGCCGGTCGGATCGGTATTCAGTTCAATGATTTCTTTGACGCCCAAAGCTTTCAGCAGAACAGGCAGCGCAATGCCGCCTACCGAATTGACGGTATCAATAGCTACCGTGAAAGCGGCTTTGCGGATGGCTTCGACGTCCACCAACTGCAAACTCAAAACGTGATCAACATGCTTTTGCGTGTAGGTGAAATCGGTTTTTACCTTGCCCAACTGATCTACATCTGCAAAGACAAAGGTTTCAGCCTCTGCTATTTTCAGAATTTCATTGCCTTCTGCGGCGTTCAAAAATTCGCCTTTGGCGTTGAGAAGTTTCAGGGCGTTCCACTGTTTGGGGTTGTGCGACGCCGTCAGGATGATGCCGCCGTCGGCTTTTTCCATCGTTACGGCAAGCTCGGTGGTCGGCGTGGTCGCCAAACCGATATCGACGACGTTCAAGCCCATACCGACGAGCGTTCCGACAACCAAATCGCGCACCATAGCGCCTGAAATGCGTGCATCGCGCCCGACAACAATGGTTTGCGCTTGCGGGTTGTTGTTTTTAATCAGCGTTGCATAAGCCGCCGTAAATTTTACTACATCCACAGGAGAAAGTCCTTCACCGGCGTGTCCGCCGATCGTTCCGCGTATGCCGGAAATAGATTTAATCAAAGACATATTTTTAGTGTTTAGTTGTTAGTGTTTAGTGATTCATTCCGATTAATAAAAACGGGTGTATTTCAAGCGTTTATAGTAGACGGGCTGAAAATTGGTGTTGTCGGTCGAATTGCCCGAAACGGACGGAATGATCAGATCGACAATAGCGCCTTCGCCTACGGCTCCTTCAAAATCCGGCGTTAAAGGCGTTGCCCATCCGGCACATGCCAAGCCGCTCAAATCGGCGGTATAGCTGGCGGAATTGCCGTATCTAAATTCCAATGGTTGGCTGGCGTAATAGGGACCTACATCCGCAAAAGCATAGCGTGTGGTATCGCCCGAAACGTATGTTTTAATGTAGGTCAAGGATTCAAATCGAACCTGTACCCAATCTTTTGTTGTTACCTTACGCGCAGTATCGCCTATATCAACGATGTGCATATAGACATAAGTTGTGCCGTCGGTCTTGTAATACAACTTATCGTTTTTCTGAAAAGCTTCAAATCCGGGCCACTTGGTGGTTACGTCGAAGTTTTCTTTTTTGAGAAAGCGTTCAATCGCTTGCTCTTCTTCTCGGAGATATTCCTGTATCGTTTTTGAATCATTACAGGACATTGTGCTAATAATCAACACGATAGCAGTAGATATGAAAAGTGTTACTTTTTTCATTGCGTCTTTATTTTTTGTTTGAGTAGGCAAAGGTACGGGATATTCTGCTAATTTCAAAATTTTCTTTCGTATTCTGCAAAAGTAAAAGCGTAGGGATGCTGCTCGTCTGCCGGATGCCGTTCCTGCCAAACTTTGCGCCATTGCTTGTAATCGATGACAGGAAAATAGGCGTCGGCGTCGGGTAGCTGCATCTCTATATGCGTCAGATAGAGTTTGTCTGCGCACGACAAGGTCTGCTGATAGAGTTGCGCCCCGCCAATGATAAAGATTTCATCTTCGTCTTTCAGTTGCAACAACGCCAAATCGGGCGAGGCATAAATTTCAGCGCCGACGAGTTGCAGATCGGGATTTCGGCTGATGACGATGTTGCGCCGATAGGGTAGGGGTTTGACCGGCAAGGATTCGTAAGTTTTTCGTCCCATAACGACCGAATGATCGGTGGTCAAAGCCTTAAATCGTTTCAAATCTGCCGGAAGATGGCACAAGAGGGCATTTTCTTTGCCGATCTCGTTGTTTTGCCCCAGCGCTGCGATAATTGATATTTTCATGTTTGATATGATGAATTTCGGCTGCAAAGTTAGCATATTTTTTTCACAAAAAAAAGGACGGCGAACAATCGCTGTCGCCGTCCCGCTCTTTTCTGAACAAAATTTTACCTTTAAAAAATATTTATCAATGTGTTGATGTAGTTTTTCTATTTAACTATAACTTTTTGTTTGTCAATCAGATAGACGCCCGGTGCTAAAGCTACGGTTGTCAATCCATCTACGCTGACTGCTTTCACCAATTGACCGGTTACCGAATAGATGCGAACATCCGACGCTCCACGCGACAAGAGTTGTACAGCGCCCTTCGTTCCGTGTGCATAGAGTGTTTTTCCTGCTACGCTCGGTGAATTGATGCCTGCTGCTTTTTCATTACAAGCCAAGTGGAAATCGTCGATTTGGAACCAGCCTGCCTGATTGCTGCCGTCGTTGCTGGAACGTGCGCCGATGCGTACATAACCATCTTCTTCCACAGGGAACTCTACTTCTAACCGCACCCACGCTTCGTAGGTTTGCCAGTCTGTTGTAAAGACGTCCTGATTGAATGCATAAGGTCCCGAAGGATAATCATTTAATCCGATAGCGGCATATATTTGCTGCGTTCCTTCGGCTGTGTATTGATCTAACAGATAGATGGCGCCATCGTCCAATGACCATTCGGAGCGAATGACTGCCGTGAGCAGATATTCGCCTGCGGGCAACCAGAGATCCTGATAGAGATCAATGCTTTCGATATTGGGCGACCAGATATTATAGAATTTCGTGCCATCGAAGGGATCTGTCGTCATCAAGATACGGGCTTCGCTACCTGCATCCATCTTTTTCTGTTCCGAACTTGTTGCGCCCCATTGTCCGACATAATCCAATGTCCAGCTTTCGGCGGTATAATAGGTGGATCCGTCGGGATAGGTTTGCGTTTGGTAGCTACCGCCTTCAAAGCTCGGATTGAGAATAGCAAACGTTGCGTCAAACGGTGCGGGTTGCGTCAAACGGCAAACAACGGCTGCTTCTTGCAAAGCTTTGACTGCTGCGGCAACGCCTTCGTTGTCTAAACTGTGTGTGCTATAAGCGCTTTCTGCTGTAGCAATAGCGGTTTCGTAAGCGCCGTATCCCGGGAAGGTCGTATAATCGCCTTTGTTTGTATTGGCGTCGGCGATAGCGGTATTCAAAGTCGTGTAGGCTGCAATAGACGATTCCGCAGCGGTAATGGCTGCCGTGATGCGAATGATAGCTGCCTCCAATGCTGTTTTTGACGAGCTGCCGACTGCTGTATTTCCTTGTGTAATAGACCCTTGCAATTCGTTTTTGTAAGTGTCGCTCATCACATCGGCAGAAATTTCGGTGGCGTGATCGATTTTAGCCTGCAAGGTATTGGCGGCTGCCACCAAATCGTAACCA
Organism: Candidatus Symbiothrix sp.; assembly: GCA_031272095.1. Taxonomy (GTDB): domain Bacteria; phylum Bacteroidota; class Bacteroidia; order Bacteroidales; family Azobacteroidaceae; genus Azobacteroides. Next base: position 41,548 of record JAISUM010000072.1, read on the forward strand.
TTATAGAACAGTTTGAAATTATCGACGCCAAACCAGTTGCCTACCAAATCGGTAATCACGATACCGATTTCCAAGGTGCTGTCGTTGACCAAACCGTCGGTTGTCCAAGTCATACAATGTCTGGGTTGCGTTACCGGAGCGCGTCCTTCGTTGGCATAAAGGAAGAGCCAATCCTGATAGGGTGCGACGTCGGTGCCGATGACTGTTTCGCCGTCGGTGTCATAAATATTGACGGTTTTTACTTCTTCCCACGACAGATTGGAAAATACGGTAGCACTCAACGTATATTTGCCATTGGGCAAACCGGTGATCAGTTGATACATTTTTCCGGTATAGGCACTGGAAGACCAGTTTTCCCAGACGCCGCCGACCATATCGCCGATGCCGTTGGGGAACTGTGTGAGGTTGGTAAATTCCGTCTTTGTTTCAGCAGTGAAGATTCCATAGTTTTGAGAGCCTGTGGTGCGCGACCATCCCGAATTGTTGATGTCGAAATTAGGATTGACAATCAAGCCGGTCATGTCCAATGGATTTTCAGGCGTTGCCAAGTCGAAACGGTAAGTCCATAGCGCTTTTGTCATAGCGGTCGTAGCAGCGGTCGTAGCGGCGTCGTCGGTCGTGGCAGCAGTCCATATCGCTGTAGCCGTAGCAATAGCTGTTTCCAAAGCTGCTAAACCTTCACCTCCGGCAACTTTTTCGGTAGTTGCCTGATCAATCACTGCTTTGAGCGCCGCATAATTGGCAATCGACGTATTAGCAGCGGTGATAGCGGCGTCCATGGCCAAGTTTGCTGCTAACAATGCATTGTAGGTGTCGGTAGCGAGGGCTGACTGTCCGGTGCTGATCGCGGAATTTAATAGCGTAACGACCGCATCTTGCATTTTTTGGGGCAACAAATTGGTTTGTACCTCCGTGATTTTTTCGTTCAAGCTGGTAATCAAAGCTTCTTTACCATAGTACAATAACTGAAAGACGTCGGCGCTGACCCAGACTCCTGCGGCGCCATGTCCTCTAATTCCCAGCGTCATGGTGCCGTCGGTAACCTCGATATTTTCTACCGTCAGGTATTGCCAACCGCCACCTAACACATTGCCGCTGTTTCCGGTATTCGGAATGGTCGTGGTGAAATCGCCCGCTGCGGTCGTTGCAAATAGCTCAAACGTGTTGTCGCTGGAACGAACGGCAGCCGTCAAAGAATAAAGCCCGTTGGGCAAACCGGTAACTGTCTGCGAGGCTTCGTAATCATAAGCGGAGGCGTTCCACATATCCAAATAATAGGGATCGGGCGCTTCGGCGAACTTTTCTCCGCTGAGAACGCGGGTGTTCGACCAAGCCTCATTTGCAGGATTTGACTCAATAGCTGCATCTATGATGTAGCTCGTATAGTCTTGTTGTGCGCGCGTGGTGAAGACGCTTACGCATGCCAAGCATGCCACCAAAAAATAAGTACTGTTTTTCATTTTTATGAGAATTAAAAAATTAATAGTAATAAATTGATGCGCAAAAGTAGGTAGAAAAATAAGTAACAAGGTGTATTTTTAAGTCAAAAAGGTGGAAAAATCGTTCATTTCGGGCAAAAAACTCTTGTGTAATTCATAAATTTAGAGTACGTTTGCAGCATGGAACAAGAAATTACGTTTATCCGCGAAAAATTATCCGGTAAAATATTTAAAACATTAACCTGCGCCGCCGATTCCTTGGGGGTCGATACTTATTTGATAGGCGGTTATGTGCGCGATTTGTTTTTGCGCCGTCCGTCGAAAGATATTGATGTGGTTTGTATCGGCAGCGGCATCGAATTGGCAAATGAAGTTGCCCGTCTGTTGGGAAAATCGGCGTATATGTCTGTGTTTAAGAATTTTGGGACGGCGCAAATCAAATACAAAGAGACGGAAATAGAGTTTGTAGGGGCGCGAAAAGAATCCTACAACCGCAATTCGCGCAAACCTGTCGTCGAAAACGGCAGCTTGCAGGACGACTTGAACCGCCGCGATTTCACCATCAATGCGATGGCGATTTGCATCAACAGCGAGCGTTTCGGAGCATGGATCGACCCCTTCAACGGTTTGCGCGATTTGGACGAATACCGCATCAAAACGCCATTAGACCCCGATATTACGTTCAGCGACGACCCGTTGCGGATGTTACGCGCTGTCCGATTTGCCTCTCAGCTCGGTTTTTATATCGAATCGGAAACCTTCGATGCCATCACACGGAACAAAAACCGCCTCGAAATCATATCCCAAGAGCGCATTGTCGATGAATTGAACAAGATAATGCTGTCGCCGCGTCCGTCGGTCGGTCTGGAATTGTTGGAACAAACCGGTCTGTTGGAACTGATTTTGCCCGAATTGGTGGCGCTGAAAGGCATTGAAACCCGCGAAGGCATCGGACACAAAGACAATTTCAGCCATACTTTGAAAGTCATCGACAATCTGGCGCGGACAACCGATAAATTGTGGCTGCGTTGGGCTGCGCTGTTTCACGACATTGGCAAACCGCGTTCCAAACGTTTCGACGCCAAGCTCGGATGGACTTTTCACGGGCATGAATATAAAGGTAAGAATATGCTGAAAGCGATTTTTCAGCGTTTGAAGATGCCCTTGGGCGACAAGTTGCAATATGTCGAAAAATTGGTGTCGCTGCACATGCGCCCGATCTGTTTAGCGGACGATGAAGTTACGGATTCGGCTATCAGGCGATTGTTGTTCGATGCGGGCGACGATATAGACGACCTGATGCTGCTTTGCGAGGCGGACATTACGTCGAAAAATCCCGAAAAAGTCAAACAGTTTCTGAACAATTTTCAATTGGTGCGCAGCAAACTGAAAGATATCGAAGAAAAAGACCGTGTCCGCAATTTTCAACCGCCTGTCGATGGTCTGGAAATTATGGAAATGTTTCATTTGCCGCCCGGAAGGGTAGTGGGGGAATTGAAATCAGCAATCAAAGAGGCTATTTTAGATGGGGAATTGCCCAATGATTACGAAGCTGCTCGCGCTTTTTTGCTGAAATTGGCGAAAGAAAAAGGTTTGTGAATAACTAACTACCCAAACAATTCTTTAAAAGCCTCTTCTACTTTTTTGACGGATTTGATCGAAATAGCTAATTTTTTGGTATTAAAACCTTTAAGATTGTTTTGTGGGATAATAATTTGCTTAAATCCCAGCTTTTCCGCCTCCAAAATCCGCTGTTCGATGCGGTTGATCGGACGGATCTCTCCCGATAGCCCGACTTCGCCGCACATACAGGTTTCACGCTCAATAGCAACGTCCAAATTGGAAGACAAAACCGCCGCGATAACCGCCAAATCCATCGCCGGATCATTGACGCGCAAGCCGCCGGCAATGTTCAGAAAAACGTCTTTTTGACCCAATTTAAATCCGACGCGCTTTTCCAATACCGCCAACAGCATATTCATACGACGGATATCGAAACCGGTGGCGCTCCTTTGCGGCGTTCCGTAAGCGGCAGTGCTGACCAAAGATTGCGTTTCTATCAAAAAAGGTCTAATCCCCTCTATTGCAGCCGAAATGGCTATGCCGCTCAAACCTTCGTGATTCTGTGTCAGTAAGAGTTCTGAGGGATTATTGACTTCGCGCAAACCGTTTTGTCGCATTTCATAAATTCCTAATTCAGAGGTGCTTCCAAAGCGATTTTTAATGTTGCGCAAGATGCGGTACATATAATGCTGGTCGCCTTCAAACTGCAAAACCGTATCAACGATATGTTCCAAAACTTTCGGACCGGCAATGTTACCTTCCTTATTAATATGTCCGATCAGCAGGGTAGGGGTACCTGTCTCTTTGGCAAATTTTAGCAGCGCTGCCGAACATTCGCGCACTTGAGCAATACTTCCCGGACTTGATTCAATTCGCTCTGTATAAACCGTTTGTATAGAATCTATAATCAACAAATCGGGTTGAATATTGTTAAGATGTGTGAAAATCTGTTCCAAATTTGTTTCGCAAACAATCAATAACTGTTCATTGGATGCTTCCAAGCGCTCGGCACGCAGTTTCAGTTGTTTGGCGCTTTCTTCTCCGGAAACGTATAATGTTTTGTATTTCTGCAATTTAAGTGCTGTTTGTAAAACCAAAGTTGATTTACCGATTCCCGGTTCGCCGCCAATCAGCACCAGAGAGCCCGGCACCAATCCGCCACCCAAAACGCGGTTAAGTTCCAGATCATTCATGTCCAAACGCACTTCATTTTCTGTCTGTATATCCTTCAAATACAAAGGTTTGGACTTATACGGCTCAAAATTACTTAAACTTGCCGCCGACTGTGCCGGAGGGTTTTTTGTAATGATTTCTTCCACATAAGTATTCCATTCGCCACAGACCGGACATTTGCCCAACCATTTCGGCGAATCATTGCCGCACTGCGTACAAACAAAAGCTGTTTTAGTTTTTGCCATAAATATTATTTTTTTGAGGCGATAGCGCCGGATTATCAGGGGTATAAAAATTGCTATTAAACATAATAGAAATTATATTGAAATCATTCTATAATTCCGCTACGACGTTTTAGCGCCTCTGTGGTCGGTTTTTTCCCTCTGAAACGCAGATACAATTTCATCGGATCGTCGCTGCCGCCTTTGGAAAGAATATTTTGATAGAAAGATTGCGAAACTTCTGTGTTGAAAATTCCTTTTTCTTTGAACATCGAAAATGCATCGGCATCCAAAACTTCCGCCCATTTGTATGAATAATAACCGGCGGCATAACCACCTGAAAAAATATGACTGAACGCAGGCGAATGTATCGCGCCCTTGACCGGCGGCAACACTTCGGTCGATTTGACGGATTGTTCTTCAAAGGCGTACAAATCTCCCATAAATGGCTCTGTTATAGTGTGATAAGCCATATCTGAAAAAGCAAAACTTAACTGTCGCAAACAGTAATAACCGGTATTGAAATTGGAGGCGGCTAAAATATTATCTATCATTTCTGCGGGCATTTTTTTGCCGGTTTCATAATGCACGGCAATCTGTTCCAAATATTCGCGCTCCATCATAAAATTTTCCATCAATTGCGACGGCAACTCTACAAAATCGCGATAAACGTTTGTCCCTGAAAGACTTGGATAGGTTACTCTTGACAACATTCCGTGCAATGAATGTCCAAATTCGTGCAAAAATGTCTTCACTTCTTCGTAGGTCAGCAGCGAGGGTTTGGTAGCGGTCGGCGGCGTGAAATTCATCACAATAGAAATATGCGGACGGCGATCTTTGCCCGCGATAATCCCCTGTTCCTGATATTCTGTCATCCACGCGCCCGGTCGTTTGCCCGTTCGCGGGAAAAAATCGGTATAGAGTACTGCAAGGTATTTCCCGTCTTTGTCATAGACTTCATACGCATCTACATCTTTTTGATATACAGGTATTTGTGCGTTTTTCTTAAAGCTGATTCCGTAGAGTCGCGTTGCCAAACCGAAGACACATTCTTTCACTCGGCTCAATTCAAAATAAGGACGAACAGCTTCATCGTTAATGGAAAACTTGCTGTTTTTCAGCTGATTGGCATAATACGCCCAATCGTAAGCCTGCACCGGAACGTATCGTCCTTCTTTGCCCGTCACATAGCCTTGTACTTCGCGATATTCTGCTTTGGCTGCCCCGCCGAATCCGCTTAACAATTCGTTGAGTAAATCATAGACGTTCTGCGGATTAGCTGCCATACGGCGACGCAAAACATAATCGGCATACGACTTGTAGCCCATCAGATTGGCGATTGCCAAACGGGTATTGATGATGCCGCGTATGTTTTCGAGGTTATCAAATTCGCCGCCTACGCACTTGGTATTGTATGCCATATACAGTTGCTGACGCAAATTGCGATTTTCGGAATACTTCATAAAAGCAGTGTAACTCGGTGCCGACAAGTCGATGATCCAGCCTTCTTTACTTTGCGTTTTTGCTTTCAAAGCTGCGGCATCTATCACATCTTGCGGCAAACCTGCCAAATCTGCCGCATCCGTCAACAACAGCGTATAGGCATTGGTGGCTTTCAACACATTTTGTCCGAAATTCAAGGTGTAGCTGCTTAATTGCATGGAAAGTTGGCGGTAGATTTCCTTGTCCTGCGTGTTTAGATTGGCACCGTTATCGACAAAACGGTCGTAAGTTTTTTCGAGCAGTTGAAGCTGTTCGGTTGTTAAGTTCAACTTTTCTTTTTGCTCGTAAACAGCTTTAATTCTTCGGAATAGACGGTCGTTCAGACGAATATTGTTGCCGTGTTCCGTCAGTTTCGGCTGGATACTTTGTGCAAGCTTCATCATCTCATCGGAACTTTCTGCCGACAACAGATTGAAAAAGACGCTACTGACTTTGTCCAACTGCGAACCGGTGTATTCCAACGCCTCTATGGTGTTTTGGAAAGTGGGCGGTGCCGTAGCGGACACAATTTTGTCGATTTCACGGTTTTGCGCTTGCATCGCGGACTCAAAAGCCGGTTTGTAATCGTCTATTTTGATTTCGTTGAAGGGCGCCGTTGCGTGAGGCGTGCGGTAAGTCGCCAAAAACGGATTTTTTGACTGTAACATATTGATAGATAATAAAATAAACGAAAATAATAAACTTATTTTTTGCATATAAATCAGAAATAATTAAAATTGATTTGCAAATTTAAGAATTATATTTTAGATTTGCAGCCTGAATCATAAAAAAATAAAGATTAATAACAAAATGAAAAGAGCATTTGTATTTTATTTACTTTCGACAGGCTGTTTTTTGCTGCTTTCTGCGCAACAGGTCGGTTTGGTACTTAGTGGCGGCGGTGCAAAAGGCGCCATCCATATAGGAGTGATTAAAGCATTGGAAGAGAATGAGATACCGATAGATTATATTGCAGGAACGTCTATCGGGGCTATCGTTGGCAGCTTGTATGCAATGGGTTATACGCCGGAAGATATGTTAAATTTGTTGCTGTCCGAAGATTTTTACTACTGGCAAACCGGCAAAGTGGAAGAATATTATCAATATTATTTTCGTAAAGCGCCGGAAGATCCCGCTTTTGTACGTTTCAATATCCCGTTGCGCGACTCGATCGTCGATTTGCAGAAGTCGCTCTTGCCTAACAGTCTGATCAATCCGATACAGATGAATCAGGCTTTTATGCAGCTCTACGCCGCCTCTACCGCGCAATGTCGGGGGAATTTCGACAGTTTGATGGTGCCGTTTTTGTGCGTTTCGTCGGATGTCTATAACAAACGTCCTATCATTTTTCGCGACGGCGATCTGGGTGACGCCGTGCGCTCGTCGATGTCTTTTCCCTTATTTTTCAAGCCGATACTGAAGGACAATATTCCTTTGTGGGATGGCGGAATCTACGACAATTTTCCGGTGAGACCAATGCAGCAGGCGTGGCAACCTGATGTGATTATCGGCTCGCAGGTCGCCGGTATCGACACTACCCCACCCGACAAACAAAATCTCTACGGGCAGTTGGAACGGATTGTGATGCAAAGCACCAACTACGGCTTGAACGAGGCGGATGGCATATTGCTGAACTTCGCCCCTACCAACGTGAATCTTTTGGATTTCGATAAGGCACAAATGCTCTACGATGTTGGTTATCAGACTACTATGCAGCGAATCGACGAAATCAAGAGCCGTGTTTCGAGACGTGTCCCGCAGACGGCGGTAGCGGAACGCCGACAAGCCTACAAAGCCGCTTTGCCCGACTTGCGCTTTCGCAATATCTATATTTCCGGCGTTACAGATGCGCAAAAAGCCTATATCGAAAGTCAGATACATCACGGTAAAAATCAATACTTTACGATAGAAGATTTCAAACAGACTTACTTCCGTATCTTGACCAATTCAAAGATCAAAGAAATCCTGCCACATGCGCAATACGATCCCGAGAACAAGGTGTTCGACCTCTATTTGGACATTAAAATAGAAAACGAAATCGGCATCTCGTTTGGTGGAAACATCTCGTCAATGAGTGCCAATCAGGTCTATTTCGGGCTGAACTACCAGACTTTGCAACCCGTCGCAGCGCAATATAATTTCAGTATGCAGTTGGGAAATGCCTATAATAATGTCATTTTTGCAGGCGATTGGGAGTTGCACAAAGCGAAAAAACCGATGAGTCTGTCGTTATTGCTGGTCTATTCGGCACAAAAATATTTTGAACAGAAAAAACTCTTTATTAATAATGACTTGTCGGCACTGATCAACAAAAAAGAAAATTTTGCCCGTCTCGGACTGGGTTTTCCGACCAACAACAATTCAAAAATAGATATTACGGCGGCTTATGGCTATTTGGAAGACCTCTATTTTGAACGCAACGACCTGATAGAGTACGACAAAAGCAAATATTCGCTGGGCAATTTGGGGGCAATCTACCAAAAATATACTTTGGACGCCCGGCAATTTCCAATTTCCGGAAAAAATTATCAATTGGCGGTCAATTATGTGTTCGGAAACGAAAATTACCAGCCTGCGCAATCCGAAAACAGGCTTTCCAAAAAACCGAAACAGTCTTATTTTCAAACCTATATCAAATGGAACAACTATATGGAATTGAGCCGAAAATTCAATCTCGGCTATTTGATCGAAGGCGTGATGTCGAACAAAAAGATGTGGAGCAACTACACGGCGTCGATTTTGCAGGCGCCCGGCTTCTCCCCTACCCCGCACAGTCAGTTGGTTTTCAATGAGGCATTTCACGCCAATCAATATGCCGCCGGAGGCGTGATTCCAATCTGGAAACTCAATAACACTTTCCATTTGCGGGGCGATTTTTACGGATTTATGCCCTTGCGCCCAATTCTGCGCGACAACAACGCGGCAATTTACGGCAATTATTTGGAAAATCCGGCGTATATGGGCGAAATCAGTCTTGTCGCGCAACTGTCGTTTATGTCGGTCAGTCTCTACGCCAATTATTACAGTTATCCGCGAAACAACTGGAATTTCGGGCTGAATATCGGCTATTTAATCTTCGGCACTAAATTTATCAAGTAATTTTTTTCCGAAAAAGTTGCAAAATAGAAAAATGATGATTACCTTTGCACCCGCAAACGCAAAAAACGGCTCCGTAGCTCAACTGAATAGAGCATCTGACTACGGATCAGAAGGTTGGGGGTTTGAATCCCTCCGGAGTCACGAAAATCTTTTTTACTGATAGTATCACCGCGAGGTGAAGCTATCAGTTTTTTTATTACCGGTGATTTTCCACTAATCACTAATCATTTACCACTAATCAATCACCACTAATCACTAAAAAAAATCCTTTTTCCGTTCATAATTCAAAAATACTTACTACCTTTGCGAACATTTTCTAAAAACTAAATTTTATGATTTCCAGAGAAAAATCAATCGAACTGCTCAACAGAGCAGTAAATGACGAACTGACGGCGGTACATCAATATATGTACTTCCATTTTCGTTTAGACGATATGGGTTACGACCTGCTATCGACCTATTTCAAACGCACCGCCATCGAAGAAATGATGCACATCGAGCAACTGGCAGAGCGTATTCTGTTCCTCAAAGGCGAAGTAGAAATGAAACCGTCGCACGCCGTCGAAAAAATTCACGACGTGAAAGCGATGCTCGACAAAGCCGAAGCGATGGAAACACAGACCATTACGGACTATAATCAGTTTGCGCAGGAATGTGCCGCAGCATTAGACTCGGCTTCCAAAAAACTGTTTGAAGACCTGATTGTGCAGGAAGAACGCCACCAAGACCAGTTCGACACCGAAGTATCAAACCTCGAAACTTACGGCGACAACTACCTTGCGCTGCAATCCATCGAACACGCCAAAAAAGCCTCTGCGGGAACACAAACCACTTAATAGTGGTGAGTGGTTAGTGATGAGTGCTGTCTGAAGTATCACTGCGAGTGATGCTATCAGTAAAAAAAGCCCGTCATGGCGGACTTGATCCGCCATCCCCCGAAGATCGTTAAATGCTAAATAATTATATATTAGGACTTAACGATTGGAAGGGGATTCCGGCTTTCGCCGGAATGACGCGGTTTTTCTACTTATGAGACAGCCTCGTCAGTTTTTTTATTACCATGATTGTCGTCCGCGTCATCCAAATAGCTATAATTTTTCCTTTTACAGCGTTTTTTCTTTTTCAGTCTGTCATTTCGTCAGTCATTTTGTCTGGCACAGGCTTTGCAGTAGATAGGGCGTTAGAACGAAAAAAATTAACAACAAAATAAAAAAGGAATTTAGATTATGAGTAAAATTATTGGAATTGACTTGGGAACGACCAACTCGTGCGTTGCTGTGATGGAAGGCAACAAACCGGTCGTCATCCCTAATAGCGAAGGCAAAATGACTACGCCTTCGATTGTAGGTTTTGTAAATAACGGCGAACGCAAAATCGGCGACCCCGCCAAGCGTCAGGCAATTACAAATCCGACGAAAACGATTTTTTCTATCAAACGTTTCATGGGTGAAACTTACGACCGTGTTACGAAAGAAATTGAACGTGTTCCTTATAAAGTAACACGCGGCGACAACAATACTCCTCGTGTAGATATTGATGGACGCCTGTATTCACCGCAAGAAATTTCGGCGATGATTTTGCAAAAAATGAAGAAAACCGCCGAAGATTATTTGGGACAGGAAGTAACGGAAGCGGTCATTACCGTACCGGCTTATTTCTCTGATTCCCAACGGCAAGCGACTATCGAAGCCGGAGAAATTGCCGGTTTGAAAGTCAAACGTATCATCAACGAGCCGACCGCAGCTGCTTTGGCATACGGTCTCGACAAAGCCGATAAAGATATGAAGATTGCCGTATTCGACTTGGGCGGCGGCACCTTCGATATTTCCATATTGGAATTGGGCGGCGGCGTCTTTGAAGTCAAATCGACCGACGGCGATACACACTTGGGCGGCGACGATTTCGACCATGTGATTATCGACTGGTTGGCAGGAGAATTTCAACGCAACGAAGGTTTGGACTTGCGTAAAGACGCGATGGCAATGCAACGACTGAAAGAAGCTGCCGAAAAAGCCAAAATCGAACTTTCGAGTTCAACCTCCACCGAAATCAATTTGCCGTATATTATGCCGGTAGATGGTATGCCGAAACATTTGGTTACGACTTTGACCCGCGCTAAATTTGAACAGTTAGCCGATTCACTGATCCGTAAAACCATCGCTCCTTGCGAAAAAGCATTGAAAAATGCAGGACTGACGGCAAAAGATATCGACGAAGTGATTCTTGTAGGCGGTTCCACCCGTATTCCGGCTATTCAGGCAGAAGTTGAAAAGTTCTTCGGACAAGTACCTTCCAAAGGCGTCAATCCCGACGAAGTTGTTGCTGTCGGCGCCGCTATTCAGGGAGCCATTTTGTCAGGCGACAGCAATTTAGGCGATATGGTCTTGTTGGATGTTACGCCGCTGTCGCTCGGTATCGAAACGATGGGTAGCGTGATGACCAAACTGATTGAAGCAAACACCACTATTCCTATCAAGAAATCGGAAGTTTTCACTACCGCAGCCGACAATCAACCTTCGGTAGAAATACACGTTTTGCAGGGCGAACGACCTATGGCAAAAGATAACAAAACAATCGGTCGTTTTCACTTGGATGGTATTATGCCTGCTCCGCGCGGCATACCTCAAATCGAAGTAACCTTTGATATTGACGCTAATGGTGTGGTCAGCGTATCAGCCAAAGACAAAGCGACGGGCAAAGAACAGAGCATCCGCATCGAAGCCTCCAGCGGATTGAGCGACGACGAAATCAAACGGATGAAAGCCGAAGCAGAAGCCAATGCCGAAGCTGACAAAAAAGAACGCGAACGCATCGACAAACTGAATCAGGCTGACAGCGTGATTTTTCAGACCGAAAAACAGTTGAAGGAAATCGGTGATAAAATCCCCGCAGACAAACGCGGCGCTATCGAAGCGGCATTGAACAAACTGAAAGAAGCCCACAAAGCGCAGGACATTGCAGGCATTGATGCCGGTTTGGCGGAAGTCAATAGCGCTTTCCAAGCTGCAAGTCAGGAAATGTACAACGCACAGGCACAAGCTAACGGCGGCGGCGCACAAGGTAATCCTTTCGACGGTGCAGGCAATCCCTTTGGAGGTGCAGGTTTTGGTGGAAATCCCAACGCAGGCGGACAACAACCCCCGAAAGATGACGGTGGCGTAACAGATGTTCCGTATGAAGAAGTGAAGTAAGGTAGCTTACTTGATATTAAGTGATGAAACTTTCCAAGTCTTCGAGACTTGGAAAGTTTTTTTTCCCCTACTCTACCCTCTCCAATGCGTTGCCGCGCAAAAATTCGCTAATTGGCATACGTTTTTTGCCGACTGCCTGAATTTCCAAAACATTGATCAAACCGTCGAGCGTGGCAATCGCTAAGTTTGTTTTGTTATCGGTCAGCACAGCGCCAACCGGATAAGGGCGGTTCATCGGCAGTTTTTCTGTCTCAAACAGTTTGAATTGTTGCAGATCGCCTTTGGCTGTCCGTAATTCCGTCCAAGCGCCGGGGTACGGCGACAGTCCGCGAATGAAATTATAGACCGTTTGAACGGGTTGATTCCAGTCTATTCGGCAAGTATCCCTGAAAATCTTCGGCGCCGGTTGCAGCAAAGCTCCATCAAGTATCAAATCAGATTGCGCTATCGTCTGAACGCTCCCATCGGCAATAGCGTCCACCGTTTGCATCACCAAATTTGCCCCCAGCAACATCAATGTATCGTGAATATCGCCCGCATTGTCCGTATCCGCTATGGATATTTTTTCCTGATACATAATTTTTCCGGTATCGATTTCGTGCGTCAGAAAAAACGTAGTTACACCGGTCTCTTTTTCGCCGTTAATAATCGCCCAGTTGATAGGTGCAGCGCCACGATATTGCGGTAAGAGCGAGGCATGCAGATTGAATGTTCCTAATGCCGGCATTGCCCAGACTACTTCCGGCAACATTCGGAAGGCAACCACAATTTGCAGATCGGCTTGCCACGACTGCAAGGCTGTCAAAAAATCCGGATCTTTCAACTTTTCAGGCTGCAAAACCGGTAAATTGTGGGCTACAGCATACTGTTTCACCGGACTGGATTGCAGCGTGCTGTGGTGTTTGCCTATCGGTTTGTCGGGCATCGTTACTACGCCCACTACGTTATAACCCTTTTCAACCAATGCCTGCAAGGAGGCAACAGCAAAGTCCGGAGTACCCATAAAAACAATGCGCAAGTCGTCCGACTTACGCACTGTCACAAATTCACTTTTTTTTATATTAAAATTCATTTTACAGTTTTCAATGCTTTCTTGATTTTATTTTGTTGGATGGTATAAGCTATCGGAGAAGCCACAAACAAAGAGGAGAGCGTTCCGATAATCACACCTAATATCATTGCAAACGAAAAACTGCGAATAGATTCGCCGCCGAAGAAGAAGATGATTAACAGCACCAACAACGTACTGAACGAGGTATTGAACGTTCGGTCTATCGTTGAATTTAATGCGCCGTTGAAGATTTCAAATTTATCTTTCTTCGGATAAAGCTGGGTATATTCGCGCACGCGGTCGAAGATCACCACCTTGTCGTTGATAGAGTAACCGACAACCGTCAGAATAGCGCCGATAAACGTTTGATCGACTTCCAACGAGAACGGCACAAAGCCCCACAGCAGACAGTAGGCGCCGATCACAAACAGCGCATCAAACGTCAATGCAACGATAGAGCCTACCGAATAGGATATGTCGCGGAAACGGCACAAGATATACAAACCGATTGCCAAGACCGCCAAGCAAATCGCCCAAATCGCTTTTTGTTTCAAATCGTCGGCAATACTCGGACCTACTTTGGTTTGACTTTGGATATAGTCGCCGTTCATAAACTGGTCGTATGTAGTACCTTCCGGCAAAAGCGTTTTCAGCCCTTCATACAATCTGCGTTGGATCGTACTATCTACCGACGTTTCATTACTGTCGATCATATAGTTGGTCGAAACGCGCACCTGATTTGATTTTCCGATCGTGATCACGCTCGGCGTATGGTTTTCAAATTCGGGATCTAACAATTCCTGTGCCTGCACCGTATTGATCGGCTGTTCAAATTTGATCACATAATTGCGACCTCCGGTGTAATCGATCCCCTGATTCAATCCGCGACCGACAAAAGCGCCGACGGAAATCAATACTAACACGCCTGCTACGATAAACAGATTTTTGGTGTTTTTCAAAAAATTGAATTTGGTATCGACCAAGAAATTCTGCGTCCAGCGGGTATTAAAGGTGATGTTCTGCAATTTACCTGCTTCAAACAGCATTTCATAGGTCAAGCGGGTCAGGAAGACTGCCGTAAAGAACGACACGCCGATACCGATAATCAAAGTAAACGCAAAGCCGCGAATAGGTCCGGTACCGAATATCAACAGGATAAAACCGGTGATAATAGAGGTCAGGTTGGCGTCGAAAATTGCCGAGAAAGCTTTGCCGTAGCCTTCTTCCACCGCTTTTTTCAGGACGCGACCGCCGCGCAGTTCTTCTTTGATACGTTCATATATAATCACATTCGCATCTACCGCCATTGCCAAAGCCAAGACGATACCGGCGATCCCCGACAAGGTCAAGACGACATGGAAGGACGCCATCACACCGACCGAGAAGAAGAGGTTCAACAGCAGAGCGCTGCTGGCAATTGCACCGGGTTTCCATCCGTACATAAAGACCAGATAGAGCATCAAAATCACCAATGCGAAGATGAAAGAGGTGAAGCCCTGATTGATTGCCTGTTGTCCTAACGAAGGACCGACGATTTCTTCCTGCACGATATGTGCGCGAGCCGACATACGACCTGATTTCAGCACGTTAGCCAAGTCTTTGGCGTCTTCGGTGGTGAAGTTACCGGTGATTTGCGATTGTCCGCCGGTGATTTCTGTTTGCACACGCGGATAGGAATACACCAAATCGTCCAAAACAATAGCCACCGATTTGCCTATATTTTCTTTGGTAACACGCGCCCAGATTTTTGCGGCTTCGCTTTTCATCGTCATGCTTACTTCCGCATAAGACGAATATTGCGAAAAGTGGTCGCTGGCGTCTTGAATCACATCGCCGCTCAACACCGGTTTCGGTTTGCCGTCTATATAATTGACTTTCAGTGCGATCAGTTCATAGACATCTGTTTCTTCGCCGTGTTCATTGGTGCGCGGTTTGACCGTCCATTTCAGACTGATGCGGTGCGCATCCAAGAGCGCTTTCACTTTGGTATTGGTCAGATAAGCATTGATTTTCGGCATATCGCTTTTGCGGGCAGCCGACACGATGCAAGCCTGATAGGGTTGGCTCGGATCCAAGCCCAGCGCTACGAACAGCGGAAATTGCGTATTGACAGGCGATTGCGTCTGTGCTACCGCTGTCGAATCGGCAAACAGCGAATCGTTGCTTGCGGCTATCGGTGTTTCTGCTGCCGCAGCTTGTTGTGAGGCATATTGCAGCGAATCGCGAATGATATTGTTTGCCTCAACCAAATACTGATGAATTTCAGATTCGAGATAGGTTTCCCAAAATTCGAGATTAGCCGTTCCCTGCAAGAGGTCGCGCACGCGGTCGGGTTCTTTCACCCCCGGCAATTCAATTGAGATTTGCCCTTCGTTATTGGGCATCCGTTGAATGTTGGGCGCCACAACGCCGAATTTGTCGATACGGTTACGCAAGACATTGAACGAATTGTCGTAAGCGCTGGTCAGTTCTTTGCGCAAGACGGCAATCACTTCGTCGTTGGTACTTTGCGGACGGATTTTGTCTTTCAATTCATACGTTCCAAAGATGACCGACAATTTGGCATTGGGGTCTAATTCTTTGTAAGCGGCAGCAAAAGCAGTGATAAAATCACTTTGTCCTTTGTTTTGCGCTTCGGTGGCTTTGGCAAGCGCTGCATTGAAATTGGGATCGAGATTGTTGTCCGACAAGGCTTTCAGCACGTCGGAGGCAGCAATTTCCATAATCACGTTCATGCCGCCTTTCAAGTCCAAGCCCAGATTGATTTCCATTGAGCGACATTTTTCGAGGGTATAACCCAACCATACCTTTTGTTTGGCTAACGAATCCAGATACTGATTTTCCAAGGCAGGAACGCCTCCTGAATAGATTTTTGCCTCTTTGTAATATTTATTTGTCACAAAGGTAAACGACAAATAAAACACACTCACTAATGTAAGTGCAATTGCAAGAAATTTGATGAATCCTTTTTGTTGCATTTGAATTTTATTTAATTTTATTATGTAATTCTGTTTCCTGTTTCTTTTTCAGCCCGCAAATGTAGTCTTTTTTATGAAATTACACAAATTATTATGCAGATTTTCTTCCGATAAATTTGTTTTTTAAAGAAAAAGTCTTACCTTTGCACCCGCAAACGCGGAAATAGCTCAGTTGGTAGAGCACGACCTTGCCAAGGTCGGGGTCGCGGGTTCGAGTCCCGTTTTCCGCTCTCCTCCCGTTTTATTTTCCATTTTTCTTTTGTTGCCGACGCTGAAGATTTTTGTTGTTATTGGTGTTCTTTTTCGACAAAATCTCTTTCGATTCGGTAAGTTTATACTGCGATTCATCTACCACGATGCGTCCTTTGGATATCAGTTTCAGATCGTCAAATATTTTACGGTCATCTACCACTTCTTTGTTCCAAGTCAGAAACAGCTTTTTCATCTGATTAGCCAGCATGCTGACTAACTGGTCTTTGATTTCGCCATCCTGATACTTGGTCGCTTCCTGCACCATCCGTTCCATAAATTTGCCGTAATGTTTGTGCGTAACTCTCGTTTGCGGATAGGGCAATTTGGCAGGACGAAGGTAGAGGTCTTCGCGTTTAATCACTTCGTAGGGATAATCGATATCCAACGCGAAATCTGCCATAATAGCTAAATGATCCCACAAGATATGCTTGAAATCATTGACGTCGCGCAGATGCGGAAACATATTTCCCATAATATTAATAATGGAATGAGCGCATCGGGTGCGTTCTTCTCGGTCGGCGATGGATACGCAATAATCTACCATATTTTGTATGTTGCGTCCATATTCCGGCAATACCAACCGCTTCAATTGCGTGTTGTATTTTAATGCTGTAATCATATTAATTTAAAAAATTTGCCGCAAAGGTAGCAATATTTTAGCAAACAAACAAACTTCTGCGCCTGCAATTTACAAAATGATGATTTTTTTCGACCGATAATTGGAAACGCTATTTGAAAATCGGCACAAAGTCAGGAAAACTTTTTGAAAACGAAAAATTTCATGTATCTTTGCAGGCTCAAATCAATAAATACAACAAAAATATTATGTCAAATAATTTATTGCCTTACAAAGTCGCCGACATCTCGCTCGCAGATTTCGGTCGCAAAGAAATAGAAATCGCCGAGCACGAAATGCCCGGCTTGATAGCCCTGCGTAAAAAATA
>JAISUM010000059.1 GCA_031272095.1 Candidatus Symbiothrix sp.
TTGATTTCTCAAATAATCAAAATAATCATATTGATATCACAGTTCAGACCGATTATTTCTTTTCTGTTCGCAGCACATTGATGTCTTTGCTCAATTTGTATTCTTTGCCGTCGGCGCCTTTGGCATCCACGACGATGAAATAGACGCCGGTGGGGACATAGCGACCATTCACGCGCCCGTCCCATCCTTGCGCCGGATCTTCCCAATGGTAGAGCAGATTGCCCCAACGGTTGTAGATGGAGGCTTTGAAAGAGACGATGGATTTGTAGGAGACGCGGTATTGGTCGTTGACGCCTATCGAGCTGCCCGGACTGAACACGTTGGGCAAGTCTAATGCCGAAATGCCAATGCTGACGGAAAAGCTTTCGGAGGTATTGATGCAGACCGATTTTGCGCCGATAACGTCCAACTGCACTTCGTAATCGCCCGATTGCTGAAAGATGTAACTGATCGATCGCCCTTGATAACGCAGGACGTCTGTAGTGTCTTTTTCGTTGATTTTCAGTATTTTCCATATATACATTCCGGCAATCGGTTCATTGGCGTAGGCGTCGAAAGTGATTTCGTAAGGGGCTGAACCTCCCAACTTATCGCCGCTGACCGATGCTGTCTGTTCGCTGATGCCCTGCTCTTTTTTCTCGGTAGCGATGGCGTGTGCTTCGACTGCAACGGCTTCGTATTCGGTGGAAATTAAGGATTGTTCGATGCCGAAATGTGTGGCAAATTCATCGCCGTGCAAGGTGAAAGTGGTGTTGCACAAGGGAGCAGGGTCGATGGTGATGTTGGCGGCGTTGTCGTTCAAAGTAATACTGACGGGGAGGGGAGCAAACGTCAGCAGGTTGTCGTCCCATTGTAAAGTGTTGTATTCCAAATGATAAGTGCGCGGGATATAGAGACGGTTGCCATTGACATCGCGATAGTAGAGCGGTTCGGCTTCCATATCGG
The DNA here is from genome assembly GCA_031272095.1 of Candidatus Symbiothrix sp. GTDB lineage: Bacteria > Bacteroidota > Bacteroidia > Bacteroidales > Azobacteroidaceae > Azobacteroides. Next base: position 946 of record JAISUM010000059.1, read on the forward strand.
TCAGCAGTTGCAGGTATTCGCAAGGATAATCGTCGTTGATTTCCATATCAAAAAAACGTGGCGCATAAAGGCTGTAATCAATTACCCAGATATAGCTATCCAAGCCGCCTGTCCGAACAAAATACCCGCAGGCGTCGTCTAAATCGGTGATATACGACGTGTTACCGGAGGTTTGCGTCGAGGCGATGGCAAGGGCGGCGCTGATGTTGTCGGTATATTTGTACCATTGGTGCGTGGCGGCGCCGTCGGAAGTGAAGGTGATTTTGGAATTATTCAGTTCGTTCAGCAAAAAAACTTCCACGCGATTTTTATTTACGACAGACAAGGGTATGCCGTTTCCGCCTTCCACCGTGTATTGTCCAAACGCCGAAAAGCACAAAAAGTAAGCAAATATGCCAAGTATCTCCTTTTTCATACGATTAAATAGAGAATTTTTTTTAACTTTGCACGTTCAAATAACAAAAGTATATATATGAAACGACGCACAGTCATCTGTTTATTTTTAATGATTACCGTTTTTAATAACGTAAAATCGGGCAATACATTTTATTCGGCGCAGTTTTTTTCTGAAAAAGCGCAAAATACGCCGATCAATGCGGTCTTGTTGTTGCCTGCCTCGTCGGGAAACCGGATGATAGAGTATTACGAAGGGTTCCTGTTGGCATTGCAGGAGGTGAAAGCAGCCGGTATTTCGGTCAATCTGCAAGTGTTCGATATTGGTCAGGGAACGGAGAAATTGCCTGCAATTTTTTCGGAACTGCAATGGACTGATATACAGTTAATTATTGGTGGTTTATCGGACAAACAAATTCAGCGGATTGCCGATTTTTCGCAGACAAAACATGCCATTTATGTGATTCCGTTCACGTCGAAAACGGATGTGCCACTCACGAATCCGCTTGTCTATCAGATCAATACGCCGCAAACACATTTGTACGAAAAGGCGTCCGAGACGTTTTGCCGGAAGTATAAAAATGCCAATATCATCTTTTTTATGCCGGGCGGTCAGGGCAACAAATCGGATTTTATCGCTCGTTTGCAGGAAGATTTGCAGGCGCAAGGTGTTATTTTTCAACAACATACGTCGAAACATTTTATGGCGTCCGATTTATTGGCGAAAGTGGCGGATGACAAAGAGAATGTGATTGTTGCTTCCGACGACAGCGAAACGGTTTTGTCGGAATTGTTGTCGGCATGTCGCTTTTTGGCGCATGAAAAGCCGGAAACGGCGGTGTCTTTGTTTGGGCATCCGGCGTGGCAAGTGTCGGCGGCGGAACATTCCGACGATTTTTTTCGGTTTCGGGTTAGTTTTTACAGTGTGTTTTACGCCGATTTGATGTCGTCGCAGGTGAAAAATTTCCGTCATCAATTTCGTTATTGGTATTCGCGGGAGATGCTTAACAGCTATCCGAAATACGGTTTGTTGGGTTACGATACGGCATTGTATTTTCTTTATTCGATGCTTGGCGAGGGCGATCGTTTCAGCGGATTGCAGACCGATTTTTATTTTGAACGTATGCAGGAAGGCGGCGGTTGGATCAATACCAATCTCTATTGGCTGCAATTTCGCACGGATTACACCTTATCGGTAGAACAGCTAAAATAGTCCATCGCATGAAAAAACCATTTTTTTACTTATTGATGTTGATTGCCGGAACTCTTGCCGGACAAGCGCAGTCGGCGTTTCATCCCGAAGTGGCGATAGGCGCTAATGCTGTTTCCGATTGGTCGAGTGTCGGTTTTACGCCACGAGTGCCGCAGACTTTGTTGCACCAATATGGTGGCGGTTTGACCTTGCGTTATATTTCCGAAAAGACATTTGGTTTGCAGGTCGAACTCAATTATGCGATGCGCGGTTGGAATCAGGAAGTCGATACGGTGGTGCATTTCGACCGGTATGCCCGCTCATTGGCGTATTTGGAACTTCCTGTTTTGACGCATATTTATTTTGATTTGGGAAAGCACGCCCGATTGATTTTCAATTTGGGTCCGCAAATCGCTTATCAGTTGCGTGAGAAGGAATTGGAACGCGACATTATCAGCGACGATACTTATTACGATTTGCCGGTACAGCATCGTTTTGATTACGGAATTGCCGGTGGCGGAGGTTTGGAAATTCGCTCCGGCATCGGCAATTTTTTGATTGAAGGGCGCTATTATTACGGTTTGTCGGATATTTTCAACAGTAGTCGCGGCAATCATTTTCAGGCTTCTCACAATCAGGTTATCTCATTGCGAATCAGCTATTTGATTGATTTGCTCAAACATTGAATCAGAAAGGATATTCGGGACCGGAAGGTTCCGGTTCAGGCTCCGGTTGCGGCGCAGGTGTGGATGTGCGGCTCTTTCTTTCGGCAGGTATAACGTCTTTTAAGCCGTTCATGCGCGAGGCATAGATACTTGCGTCATATTCTTCGTTCAAATTTTGAAAACGCACAAACTTGTCTTTGAAACTCAACAGAATATCGTCTGTGGAGCCGTTACGGTGCTTGGCGACGATGATTTCGGCTTTACCGGTCAGGTCGTTGCCTTTGTTGTCTTGCATGATGCCGTATTTTTCGGGGCGATGGATGAAACAGACAATATCGGCGTCTTGTTCGATAGCGCCCGATTCGCGCAAATCCGACAGTTGCGGACGTTTGGCATTGTTGCCGTCTTTGCCGGTGCGGTCTTCCAATTTTCTGTTTAACTGCGAAAGTGCAATAATGGGGATGTTTAATTCTTTTGCCAAGCCTTTGAGCGAGCGGGAGATGGTGCTGACTTCCTGTTCGCGGCTGTACACATGTACTCCGCCGGCGTTCATCAGTTGCAAATAGTCGATGATGATACATTGCACGTGGTATTCCTTGACCAATCGGCGGGCTTTGGTGCGCAATTCAAAAATCGAAAGGCTGGGCGTATCGTCCAAATATATTGGCGCCTGTTCGAGTGATCTGATTCTTGAATCGAATTGCTGCCATTCGTAAGGTAGTAGTTTTCCGCTTTTGATTTTTTCCGATTCGATTTCTGTAACGTTGGTAATCAGACGGTTAACTAATTGCACATTCGACATTTCCAAGGAAAAGACGGCTACCGGAATATTGTAATGGACTGCCATATTTTTAGCCATCGACAACACGAAAGCGGTTTTCCCCATTGCGGGACGAGCGGCTATAATGATCAAGTCCGATTTTTGCCAACCGGCGGTGAGTTTGTCCAAGTCGTGAAATCCCGACGGAATTCCGCTCAAATTGTCGTCGCGTTTTGCAGCGGCGATCATCATTTCTCTGGCTTGATTGATGACCGGATAAATTTCCGTGAAATCTTTTTTCAGGTTTTGTTGTGAGATTTCAAACAGTTTGCTTTCGGCTTCCTGCATCACTTCGTCGATGTCGTTGGATTCGTCGAAAGCTAAGGTTGCGACATTTGAGGTAAAAGTGATCAATTCGCGGGCGAGCGCTTTTTGGGCGACGATGCGCGAGTGATATTCGATGTGGGCGCTGGAGACCACTTTTTCCGACAGTTGGGCGATGGTTGGAATTCCGCCTACCGCTTCCAAGTCGCCATTGGCGCGAAGTTTTTCGACTACGGTCAGGAAGTCGATGGGTTTTTGTTCCATCGCCAATTGCTGGATTGCCGTAAAAATCAGTTCGTGGCTTTTTTCGTAGAAACTTTGTGGTTTCAAGATGTCGCTGATATGCGAATAAGCGTCTTTTTCGAGCATCAAAGCGCCCAAAATGGCTTCTTCCAACTCTTTGGCTTGCGGTTGTATGCGTCCGTATTCCTCGCTCGGAGGCGTTTTTTTCTTTTTGTGTTCGTCGTTGTGTTTTGTATTTTGTGTTGCCATACGTTTATTGTTGGTTGAAATAGAGATCCAATAATTGTTTTGCAGCGGCGAAGGAGCTGATTTCGGCGCGTAAAACTTGTTGTTCTTTCAGAGGTAAAATTTCGGTGATGGCAGGCGACTGATAAAAGCGATTGCGCAGTTGTTCGTTGATACTTTCGTACATCCAGTATTTGGATTGCGCATTGCGTCGTTCGTCGAAATAGCCGTTGGTTTTCGTAAAGGCGATATATTCAAACACCATATCCCAAATTTCTCGGATACCGAGTTTAAAATAGCCGGAATAGGTCATCACTTTGGGCGTCCAACCCGACGGCGGGATCGGAAACAGGTGTAGCGCGTTGCGATATTGTGCTGCTGCCAACTGCGCCCGTTGGATATTTTCGCCGTCTGCCTTATTGACGACGATGCCGTCTGCCATTTCCATAATGCCGCGTTTGATGCCCTGCAATTCGTCGCCGGTGCCTGCCAACTGAATCAGCAGGAAAAAATCGACCATCGAATGGACGGCTGTTTCCGATTGTCCGACGCCCACCGTTTCGACAAAAATGGTATCGAATCCGGCTGCCTCGCAAAGGATGATGGTTTCGCGGGTTTTGCGGGCGACGCCTCCCAGCGATCCTGCCGACGGTGAAGGGCGGATGAAGGCTTCTTTGCGGCGTGAGAGTTCTTCCATTCGGGTTTTATCGCCCAAGATACTGCCTTTGCTACGTTCGCTGCTGGGGTCAATCGCCAAGACTGCCAAACGTTTGTTGCGTTGTTCGATCAAGTGCATGCCGAAAGCGTCGATAGAGGTAGATTTGCCTGCGCCCGGAACGCCGGTGATGCCGATTCGCACCGATTGACCGGAGTAGGGCAGGCACTTTTCGATGACTTCCTGCGCAATGGTTTGATGTTCGCCATTTTGGCTTTCGACCAGCGTAACGGCTTGACTTAGCACTGTGATGTTGCCTTTGCGGATCTGTTCGACATAATCGGCAGGTGAAAGGGTCTGCCGCCGTTTTCGCGCCTGTAAATAAGGGTTGATAACGGGCGGCGAGGCAACACCTTCATTGACCGTCAAACCGGCATATTGCGGATCGTTTTCCGGATGGTTCATTGTTTGATATTCAACTGTTTATCTACTAATATTACATCCACCGGCTGCAAATCGAATTTTACTTTGCGTTTGGCTTTGAATCGGATGACCAACAGATCGTCGGATGCTTCGAGAACGGGTTTGTCGCCGATATTGACAAAGGTCGGATAGAGCGCTTTTTTGCCGTTGCTATGCAGGCGGTCGTAAGTCAGATTTTCCAAATCTTTGAGATTCAGTCTATCGACGCCGAGATATTCGTAGTCCTGCGGATTATAGGGCAAAGCAAAACTGAAAGCATTCACCGATTGTAAATCAACACCTTTGACCGTTATGGCGACTGTTTCGCCTGCGTTGTAAGATGATTTTGAAGCGGCGATGGTCAGTTTGCCGTTGACGGGAGCGCGGAAGATTCTTTGTCGTCCGATGCCACCGTCTAATTGGGTTGCTACGACGGAAATATCATAAGCATCGATCAGTCCGTTGCGGTTGAGATCGCCGTTGCTGATATAGCCTTCATAATCGGAATCGCCTGCCCGCAGACCGGTGTAGTTCATATACGAAGTCAAATCGTTGCGGTCGATACGTTTGTCGTTGTTGATGTCGCCGGGCAAATAGCTTTCGGTGCCGGGTAGTTTGAAGACGTAGATTTCGCGACCGGATCCGAAATTGCCGACGGCTTGTGTTACCGACATTTTCAGGTAACGCGCAGTGGGTTGTTTTCCGAATGTGAAACGTTTGGTATCGGTATTTCTTGCCCAAAGGAAGGAATCGACCAATGTCCAATTTTCGCGGTCATAGCTATAAGAGATGGCGCCTTTCAGGATGGTTCCGTTGCCGGCATTATCACGCGGCAGGTATTCGAGTTTGTCTAACTGGTTGATCGTTTTCAAATCAATCACGATATCGAAGGGAACAGCCGTATCGTTGTAAGCGGTATGCCAGAGGTTGCTTTCGTCGTAATCGAACAGTTTTTGGATGCCTGAACTGCTGCCCTGACTGCGGGCGGTTGAAGTTCCGGCGATGTTGGGGATGGCAAATTCCAAAGGATTGACCGAAGTTTTTGCCGAAAAGCTTGTCCAGTCCGAATGTCCGTCTTTATTGACCGCACGCAGTTTAAAAGTGTAGTCGCTGACCGGCGTCAATCCGTCGAAAAGCAGATGGGTATCTTTGATGGTCGAATAGCGCATCGAATTAAATTCTATTTCGTAGTAATCGGCATTGGCGACTGCTTGCCAAGTCGGTTGCAGGGTATAGGCAGTGGTATTTTCGGGCGATACTTGCGCATTGCTTGGAGCGGACAGGGCGCCGGTTTTTGCGGTCGTGTGGTCGCCGGGTTGCAAGACAAAACCATTGACGCTGATTTCAATCTGATTTTTTGTAATGTCCGTTTCCGGCAGATGCAGACTGACGCTGACAAGTTGTCCATCTCTGCGTGTATATTCCGGTTTCAAGCTATATTTTTTGTTGCCGATTTTGGCAGTGATCTTTTTCGGCTGCGCGGTCAGATGCAGGATGACTTGGGTAGCCTTGATCTTTTCAAAACCTTGAAATTCGCCTTGTGTCGGTGCAATCGTGACCAGCAGTTGCTTGTTGTTCAAGCTCGATGAGATGCGTGTTGTAGCGCCTTCGCCTGTTTTGTAGGCTTCCGAAACGCCGTCGTCGTCATATTCGACGAAGCTGCTGTTGCCTGCCGGATAGAGGTCGTAAATACGCAGTTTGGTATTGATTTCCGATACGTTGTTGTTCGGATTGGTCATCGGAATGATAGCTCCTGCTTTGACGAAAACCGGCAATTTGTCGAGAGGTGCGGCAAACGAATTGATGATACGTCCGCCGAGATATTTTTCTCCGGTAAAGTAGTCAAACCATTCACCTTCCGGCAGATAGATGCCGTTGCGAATATCGTTGCCTTGTTCGTCGGCTTGGGTTGCCTGATAGATGGGCGCCACCAAAAAGTAGGGACCGTACATAAATTGATATTGCGTAGCTTTACCCAGCGTGTAGGCATTTGGATCGACCAGGAGCATTGCCCGAATGATCGGCAGTCCGTCAACGGCTTCTTTGGCGATGCTGTAAGTATAGGGAATCAGCGCCGATTTGAGTTTCAGATAGCGTCGATTGATAGAGGTGGCGGGTTCGCCCAGCGCTTGCGGATATTTTTCGTTGGAACCCCATCCGTCCATATTTAACTGCATAGGAGTAAAGGTTTTCCATTGAAAATCGCGGGTATTGACGATCGGATTTTTGCCGCCGAAAATGCCGTCCATATCGGAAGTGATGTTGGGCTGTCCCGACAAGCCGGATCCTAAATAAGTGGGGATATGGAAACGGATGTATTCCCATTGTCCGCCGGTTTGGTCGCCTGTCCAGATGGTAGCATAGCGTTGGGTGCCTGCCCATCCGTCTAATGAAATGATGAACGGACGCGCATTGTTACCGTATTGGCTCATAATTTGCGACACGTCGGCGATACCGTTCAAGCCGAAAGAATAGCCTGCGCCGACCCAAGCGACGTCGGTTTTCAAGACGCGGACGCCGGCGTCACGCACTTCTTTCACGATGTCGCGTTGCAAGAGGGCGCTTATTTCGGGTTTGGGGTGCAAGTCCGATTGCGTCCAAAGTCCGATTTGAACGCCGTTTTTACGGGCGTAATCGCCGAGTTCTTTCAGATTTTGGATATTGCCGTCCAAAGTTTCGGTTTGTCCGTAGCCTGCGCCGTAGCCGTCGTTGGGTAAAATCCATCCGAAAGGCATATCGTAGGCTTTGTAGCGGTCGATCACTGCCCGCGCCGAAAATTGGTAATTGTTTTTTTCGCCGTTCAGCGATTCTTTGATGCCGCCGTTGTCGGATTGACTTTCCTTGTAGCGTTTGCCGTCTTCAAAGAGGATGCCTACGGTGTCTTCTTTCCAGTAGTCGCGGTTGTAGGCGTTCAAATGTCCTTGATAGAAGCCGAATTTGGGCAGCAATACCGGATTTCCGGTCAGTTGGTAAAAGTCGTTTAAGAGGGGAACGCAAGTCTCATCGACCATTACAAACAGGTCTAAATAGCCGGTTTCGTGATAGAGTTGGACTTTGCCTTGTTCTTTGGCGCCGAAGTCGTATTTGCCTTTTTTGAAGGTGTACCACATCATTCCATAACCCTTTGTTGACCAATAGAATGGGGTAGGGGACGCTACTCCGCCGTCTGTCCAGCTGTTTTGATTTTCGATGGCGATGATTTTGCCTTTGTGCGAGAAGCGACCGTTTTGAACGCCGCCGCCATAGAAGTATTCGTCCGGCTGTTCTTGGAAGGTCAAAGTAACCTTATTTGTCTCATACAAAGCCGGTTCCGTTTCGCTTAACACGATGTTTTTTGTTGAGCCTGCCACGCGATAGACCGACATCAAGCCGGTTTTTTTGTTGAACGCCACTTGGGTATTGCCCGTAGTGATAGCGACTGTTCCGTTGTCGTCTTTGACCGACAGGGCAGATACCGGTTTACGCGGATTATCTACCAATATTTGCGCTGCCGGACGGGCTTCGGGGTCGCGCATGCTGCCGCCGGTTGGGTCGCTAAACAGGCGAAAAATATTGTCGCCATAGAAATCCACAAACATTTTTTGACTGTTCGAAAACGTTACTTCGACGGTTGTCGGATTGATTTGCTGCGCCGATTTGACGCCTGATACTTGGGCTTGCATCAGCAGATTGCAGGTCAGTGCAAGCGTAATTAAAACTGTTTTGTACATAATAATACTTGTATTTTTTGTTGTTAATAGATTCAATTAAAATAATTTTTCAACTTCGGATAGACTGTTGGCACAATGCTTTTGACGGGCGTATAAAGCTGTGATTTTTCCTGTGCAGTCGGCGAGATCAACCACGATCGGGTGTCGAACACCGAAATCACATTGATGACGATGCTCAGCGACAAAGCCCAGACAAACAAGCCGAACAAGCCGCCAAGCAGAATGTCCAAGGGTTTGGCGGGCGTCATTTTGATGGCGACGCCGATCAGTTTGCCCAGCAGGGTGATGACCACAATGATCAGTACGAAAGCCAGCACATAGCAGACGCCGCTCATGATGGTTGGTGCAATGGCGTTGCCGGTAAGGTGGGCGATCAGAAATTCTCGCGCAGGGATTGCGATTTCTCCGGCGAAGAAAAACGCGAACAAGAGTGCGATGAAGGCTGTGATTTGTTTGACAAAGCCGTCGTACAAGCCCTTGCCGAGTCCGGCAACGAGGATAAGCAATAAGACAATATCTAACCAGTTCATGCTTTATTGAGGGTAAAAATTTGTTTCATTAATTGCCATTTTTCTTCGGAACGTTTGCCTGCTCCGCCGGTCTGAAATCGGGCGACAAAAGCTTCCCATTCGGCTTGCCGCTCGTAAGTTGCCAAGCGTCCGAAAGCGGTGTCCCAATCGAAATCGAGAGGCGTTTCTACTATCATAAAGGCTTTATTTTCAATGGTATAGATCTCCATTTGAAGAATGCCTGCACGGCGGATACCTTCCGGAATTTCTTTCCAGATATGCTGCGGACTGTGCCAGTATTCGTAATCAGCCAAAGTATCGGGATTGAGTTGCAGATATTGGCAATAGCGTTTGACCGCCGGTTTTGCAGGCTCTACATAGCCGTTTTTTAAATTTTCCATCATGGTACGGATTACAATGTTTATTCCATTCTTCCGCAACAGTTTTTATATTTTTTTCCGCTACCGCAGGGGCAGGGATCGTTGCGTCCGGCTGATTTTTCGACCCTGATAGGCGTTGTAACACGTTGTTCGCGGGTATCGCGTCCGGCAACTTCGCCCTGTACGCGGCGACTTTCAGCCATTTCGTCTTTTTGTGTCCGATAGCGGCTGTAATCGGTTTTGCGTTCGGGGGCTGCCTCGCGGATGTTCTGGTCTTGAATATAGAGCTGTCCGCGCATCAATACCGAAATCGTTTTTTTGTTCATATTGTCCACCATTGTTTTGAACAGGTTATACGATTCCAATTTGTAGATCAGCAAGGGGTCTTTGTTTTCGTAGCTGGCGTTTTGTACCGAGTGGCGTAATTCGTCCATTTCACGCAGGTGTTCTTTCCACGATTCGTCGATAGAGTGCAGCAGAATAGATTTTTCAAACGATTTGATGATGTCTTTCGATTCGGTTTCGTAGGCGGTTTTCAGGTGGCAAGAGATGTTGTACACCTTTTTGCCGTCGGTGATGGGGACGACGATATTTTCATACCGGTCGCCGACTTCTTTATAGGCGCGGATGATATTGGGGTTTGCCAATTGCACCATACGGTCGTTTTTGCGTTTGAAATTTTCGACTGCCGTTTCAAAAATCTTTTCGGTCAAAGCTTCTTGTTTGTAGCTTTTAAATTCGTCTTCCGCAATTGGCGTTTCGATGGCGAGCGTGCGGTAGAGTTCCAATTTCAGCCCTTCGTAATCGGATGAGTTGTATGCGTTGTCGGCAATCGTGGCGGCGGTGTCGTAGATCATATTCAAGACATCCAGACCGATGCGTTCGCCCATCAATGCGTGTCGGCGGCGGGTATAGATGACCGAGCGTTGGTTGTTCATCACGTCGTCGTATTCGAGGAGGCGTTTACGGATGCCGAAGTTGTTTTCTTCGACTTTTTTCTGGGCGCGTTCTACGGCGGTATTCAGCATTTTTGCTTCGAGCATTTCGCCTTCTTGGAAGCTGTTTTTAAACATTTTCATATTGGCGATGCGGTCGGAGCCGTTGATGCGCATCAAATCGTCTTCAAATGAGACGAAGAAGACGGACGAACCCGGGTCGCCCTGACGTCCGGCGCGTCCTCGCAGCTGACGGTCAACGCGGCGCGATTCGTGGCGTTCCGTCCCGATGATTGCCAAACCGCCTGCCGTTTTCACTTCGGGCGACAGCTTGATGTCGGTTCCGCGTCCTGCCATATTGGTGGCGATGGTAACAGTGCCTTTCTGTCCGGCTTGCGCCACGATTTCGGCTTCTTTTTGGTGCAATTTGGCATTCAATACGTTGTGCGGAATTTTGCGCATATTCAACATACGGCTCAACAATTCCGAAATTTCGACCGAAGTGGTACCTACCAACACCGGACGACCTGCAGCGCGCAAAGCGACAATTTCGTCGATGACGGCTTTGTATTTTTCGCGGGCGGTGCGGTAGAGTCGGTCGTTCATATCTTTACGAATCACCGGACGGTTGGTGGGAATCACGACCACATCCAATTTGTAGATGTCCCAAAATTCGCCGGCTTCGGTTTCTGCCGTACCGGTCATACCGGCAAGTTTGTGGTACATACGGAAATAGTTCTGCAGCGTGATCGTAGCGAAAGTCTGCGTAGCAGCTTCGACTTTGACGCGCTCTTTTGCTTCGATTGCCTGATGCAGCCCGTCGCTGTAACGGCGACCTTCCATGATACGTCCGGTTTGCTCATCGACGATCATCACTTTGTTGTCTAACACGACATATTCGTCGTCTTTTTCAAACAGACAGTAGGCTTTCAGCAGTTGGTTGATAGTATGTACCCTTTCGGATTTGATGGCGTAATTTTGCAGCAGTTCGTCTTTTTTCGCCTGTTTGTCTATATCGGAGACATTGTCGTGTTCGATTTCGGCTATTTTCACGCCGATGTCGGGCAGGACGAAAAATTCGGGGTCGTCGGAGTTACCGGTCAGCAGGTCTATGCCTTTGTCGGTTAGTTCGATGGTGTTGTTTTTTTCGTCGATCACGAAATACAGTTCATCGGTGATGATGTGCATATCCTTATTTTGTTGCTGCATATAAAATTCTTCGGTTTTCAGCATTTGCGCCTTGACGCCCGGTTCGCTGAGGTATTTGATCAGCGCTTTATTTTTGGGCATTCCTTTGAAAGAGCGGAAAAGGAGTTTCAGTCCTTCTTCGTTTTGTTTCGGATCGTCGGTTGCCATCAGTTTTTTTGCTTCGACCAAGAGGTTGTTGGTCAATTTTTTCTGAACATCGACGACCATTTCCACCCGCGAGCGGTATTCTTCAAAGAGTTGATCTTCGCCTTTCGGCACCGGTCCTGAAATGATCAAGGGGGTACGCGCATCGTCAATCAAGACCGAGTCCACTTCATCGACGATAGCGTAGTTGTGTTTGCGTTGCACCAAGTCTTTGGGGCTGATCGCCATATTGTCGCGCAGATAGTCGAAGCCAAATTCGTTGTTGGTGCCGAAGGTAATATCGGCTTCGTAGGCTTTGCGGCGGGCGTCGGAGTTGGGTTGATGTTTGTCGATACAGTCCACCGACAGTCCGTGAAACATATAGAGCGGACCCATCCATTCGGAGTCGCGTTTGGAGAGGTAATCATTGACGGTTACGACATGAACGCCGTTGTGCGTCATTGCATTCAGGAAGACAGGCAGGGTGGCGACGAGCGTTTTGCCTTCACCGGTAGCCATTTCCGCGATTTTTCCTTTATGCAAAACCACGCCTCCGAAGAGTTGTACGTCGTAGTGAATCATATCCCAGAGTATTTCGTTGCCGCCCGCCATCCAGCGGTTATGATAGATGGCTGTGTCGCCTTCGATAGAGACAAAATCGTGCTTGACGGCTAATTGTCGGTCGAACTCGGTGGCGGTTACTTTGGTGAATTCGTTTTGCGTAAATCGGCGGGCGGTATCTTTGACAATCGAAAAGACTTCGGGCATAATTTCGTCCAAAGTTTTTTCGTGCTGTTCAATGATTTCTTTGTCGATTTTGTCAATCTCGTTCCACGCTTTTTCGCGCTCTTCCAATTCGAGCGATTCGATATCTGCCTTGATTTTTTCGATTTCGGCTTTTTTGTCGGCGACTTGTGCTTGCACATAATCCATCAGTTGTTGACTTTTCGCCCGCAATTCGTCATTCGACAGCTTTTCGATTTCGGGATAGACTGCCAATATTTTTTGCACGTATGGATTGATTTCTTTTAAGTCGCGCTGGGATTTATTCCCAAACAATTTAGATAGAAAACTGTTGAAACTCATAATTTTTTACTGTATTTGATATGTTGTATATTTTTGTTGTTTTACAAAATCGGACAAAGGTACGAAATCTTTGGCAATATCACAACTTTAAATTTCTTGCATCGGCATCAGATTTCTGTCGCCGAAAGCGTTATCGACTCGCGCTACGTTGACCCAAAATTTGCTTTCGCGGGTGTAATCTGCCGGGAAAGCGGCTTGTGAGCGGCTGTAGGGGTGCGTCCATTCGTCGGCGCAGACTTCGTATTGCGGATGCGGCGCGTTTTTTAAAACGTTATCGGTTGCGTCGGCTGTTCCGTCTGTTACTTGGCTGATTTCTTGCCGGATAGCGATCAGTGCATCGGCAAAACGGTCTAATTCGGAGAGGCTTTCGCTTTCGGTCGGCTCTATCATCAGTGTGCCATGAACGGGGAAAGAGAGTGTCGGTGCGTGAAAACCGTAATCTATCAGGCGTTTGGCGATGTCTGTTTCGTCGATGCCCGACAGCGGTTTCAGCCGGCGACATTCCAAAATTAATTCGTGTCCGACTCTGCCTTGTTTGCCTTTATAGACGATGCCGTAGGATGCTTCCAAGCGGGCGGCTAAATAGTTGGCGTTCAGAATGGCGATTTGTGTGGCAAGTTTCAATCCGTCGCCGCCCATCATTCTGATATAGCCGTAAGTGATAGGCAGGATGCCTGCGCTGCCGAAGGGCGCCGATGCGACATTGGGCAGGAAAGGTGTCAGATGTTTTTTTGCGCAGACAGGACCTACGCCCGGACCGCCGCCCCCGTGAGGCGATGCAAAGGTTTTATGCAGGTTGAGATGGCATATATCTGCGCCGATACTTGCCGGATTGGTCAGTCCGACTTGCGCGTTCATATTGGCGCCATCCATATAGACTTGTCCGCCGTTTTGGTGGATGATGTCGCAGATTTCTACGATATTCGTTTCAAAAATGCCGTGTGTGGATGGATAGGTGATCATCAATGCGGCAAGTCGGTCGCGATTGGCTTCGGCTTTGCTGCGCAAGTCATCAATGTCGGTATTCCCCTGTTCGTCGCAGGCTACGGTCAGCGGCGTGAAACCGGCTTGCACTGCCGACGCCGGATTGGTGCCGTGTGCTGAGGCAGGAATCAGAACGATGTCGCGCTCGTCTTCGTGTTGGTGTTTCAGATAGCCGCGAATGGTCATTAAACCGGCATATTCGCCTGCCGCGCCGGAGTTGGGTTGCAGTGTGATGCCATCAAATCCGGTGATGGTGCAGAGGTAGGACGACAGCGCATCGATCAATTCGCGATAGCCTTCCGTCTGTTCGGCGGGCGCGTAAGGGTGGATATTGGTGAAATGTGCGTCGGTGAGCGGCAACATTTCCGATGCGGCGTTGAGTTTCATCGTACAAGAGCCGAGTGAAATCATCGAATTGGCAAGCGAGAGGTCGCGTACTTCCAATCGTTTGATATAGCGCATCAATTCCGTTTCGGTATGATAGCTGTTGAATACCGGATGCGTGAGATATTTTGATGTGCGTATTAAATTTCCTAATGTTTCGCTGTTATTTGTCTGATTGACAGCCGAATATTCGCTTCCTTGTCTGTTGCCTTTGGCTTCGGAAAAGATATACAGCAAGGTATTAACGTCTTCGGGCAGCGTGGTTTCGTCGATGCTGACGCCGACCGCATTTTCATTATTGAAATAACGCAGATTGACACGGCAGTCGAGCGCGATTTCACGCAGTTTGTCTATGGCGACATCGGCGGGTAATGCTATTTTCAGTGTGTCGAAAAAATGGCGGTTGCTTTGCGTATATCCCAATTTCGTCAGTTCCGACGACAACGATGCGGCATATCCGTGTATGCGCTCGGCAATGTTTTTCAGCCCTTCTGCGCCGTGATAGACAGCGTAGAACGACGCCATTGTCGCTAATAATGCCTGTGCCGTACAGATGTTTGAGGTGGCTTTTTCGCGTTTGATATGTTGTTCGCGGGTTTGCAAAGCCAATCGCAGGGCGCGATGTCCGTAAGCGTCTTTCGATACGCCGATGATGCGACCGGGTATGTTGCGTTTGTATTCTTCTTTGACGGCGAAATAGGCGGCAGACGGACCTCCGTAATACATTGGAATCCCGAACCGTTGCGACGATCCGAATACCACATCGGCGCCCCATTCTCCCGGAGGCGTCAGCAGGCACAAACTCAACAAATCGGCAGCTACGGCTACACGGACGCCTTGTGCGTGGGCTTCCACAGCAAATTTGCGGTAGTCTTCGATCGCGCCGTCGGCATTGGGATATTGAAGGATGGCGGCGAAGATTTTGTTATCGGAAGATTGCCGGTCAAGTCCGCAATGACGGTAGTCGCCTACGACGATTTCGATGCCTTGATGGGCGCATCGCGTTTGCAGAACGGCAAGCGTGGATGCAAATATTTTTTCATCGACAAAGAGTTTGTTGGCTTCGTTTTTGATTTGTTCGCGGGTGCGTGTTTGAAACAGCATGGCAGCGGCTTCGGCAGCGGCTGTACCTTCGTCGAGCAATGAACAGTTGGCTATCGGCATTGCGGTCAGGTCGCTGATCATTGTTTGGAAATTCAGCAGGGCTTCGAGACGTCCTTGCGAGATTTCTGCCTGATAGGGCGTATAGGAAGTGTACCAAGCCGGATTTTCAAATACGTTGCGGATGATGGCTGCGGGCGCCACAGTATCATACCAGCCCATACCGATATAAGAGGTAAATATTTCATTTTTTGAGGCAAGCTCGGAAATATGTTCGGCATATTCGCGCTCGGTCATCGCAGGAGGTAAATCCAAATCGTGTTTCAGACGGATATTGGCGGGAATGGTCTCCTGCACCAATTGTTCCAAACTTTTTGCGCCGACAACTTGCAACATGGTTTGCATTTCCGATGCATTAACGCCTACATGACGTTCGACAAAATTCTCAGTATTCATAAGATAAATGATTGTTTTTTATTTTATTAGTTGATATATGGATTATGCAATTTTTCGTCGTGAATGGAGCTTTCCCTACCGTGTCCGGGATAGACGGTTGTCGCGTCGGGCAAAGTCAGCAGTTTGTTTCGGATAGATGCTATCAGCGTCGATTCGTCGCCCTCCCACAAGTCTGTACGCCCGATGTCGAAACGGAACAGGCTGTCGCCGGTGAAAACGCATTGCGCTTGCGGGCAATAGAACGACAGACCGCCGGGGGAATGTCCGGGTGTGAACAGCGTTTGCAATTCCGTGTTGCCGAAACGGACAATGTCGCCTTCGTTGAGATACTCGTCGGCTTTCACCGACGCTTCGTTGATGGGGATGCCGAAAGCCCTTACTTGGGCAGTGGTGTCGGGCATAGCATCTTCCGCCCGATGATAGCGTGGTTTCAAACCGAAAGTATTGAAAATAAATCGGTTGCCCAGCGTATGGTCGAAGTGCAGATGCGTATTGAGCAGGTAGCGTAACGTCAGTTTTTTGTTGCGAATCTGTGCCGATAGCAGTTGCTGCTCTTGCAGATTCGATGCGCCGCAATCAATGATGACCGCCTCATGCGTTTCATCATAAAGCAGATAGGTATTGACGGCTACCATATTAAATACAAAGGTTTGAACTTGCATATTGTTGTTTGTTTTTTGGGGTGCAAAGGTAGTATTTTTATATCATTTTTGTTTTGATATAGCCTGCTTTTTGCAAAATTTCCAATATTTTATTACGAAAGTCGCCCTGTATGATGATTTCGCCGTCTTTGGCGTTGCCGCCAGTGCCGCATTTGGTTTTCAGCAGTTTGGCGAGCTGTTCGAGGTCTTCATCGGCGCCGACAAAACCGCTGATCAGGCTGACTTGTTTACCGCCTCTGTTACGTTTGTCCAAACGGATACGCAGGGCTTGTTTGTCGTGGGGCAGGGTAGTGGTTTCGTTTTCCTGTTCGGTCTCGTAACGAAAATCGGGATTGGTCGAATAAACGACATTCAAACGGTCTTTCCAATCATTGTTTTTCATCTTAAAAAGATCGGATTAGAGCAGTTTCAAGGCATTTTTTATCATCTCTTCTACGCTGGCGTCAGGTTTGTCATTGACTAATTTGTTGATGACTTTTTGTGAAGCGGGCTGATTGAATCCCAGCATAACCAATGCGGCGACGGCTTCCTGTGCGACGCCCGATTGCAGGGCGGTTGTAGTCGCAGAGGCAGGCGTTGCGCCCGGTTTGACTTTGTCTTTCAAGTCGATGATGATACGTTCCGCCGTTTTCGCGCCAATGCCTTTGACCGTTTTCAGGGCGGACGAGTTGCCCGATGCGATGATTGCTTCCAATTCGTGGAGAGCAAGCGACGACAGCATCATACGGGCGGTATTGGTACCGACTCCCGACACCGAAATCAAAAGCAAAAACATATCGCGTTCGCGTTTGCTCAAAAAGCCGAACAACTGAAACGCATCTTCTCTGATGGCTTCGTAGATATAGAGACGGCAATTTTTTTCGCCGGTCAGCGACGAGTAAGTGTTGAGTGAAATCTGGGCGACAAAACCCAGTCCGCCTGTTTCGATGACTACTGCGGCAGGCGTTAATTCTACAATTTCTCCTTTGATGTAATCCAGCATAGTGTTTTTTTGTTGAGTGCGCAAATGTACAACTTTTTTTTCAGAAATCTATTGTCCGAACTATGATTTTCGCAAGATTTATTTGATTGCAGAGATTATTATTGCGAAAAAAATATTTATTGAAAAATATTTTGGGAATTAGGAAAATAGCACTACTTTTGCAGTCGAAAAGAAAAATATATCAAACAGATGCAGCTCATAACAAAAAAATCGCAAAATGCAGAA
>JAISUM010000038.1 GCA_031272095.1 Candidatus Symbiothrix sp.
GTAGAATAAAACGGGCTAAAGTTTGAAGTTGTTCGTATGTTGACATAAGTGAAATATTTTTTACAAAGATACTTCTTATTTTATTTTTTTCAAAAACATATTTTTACCGGTGAGCCGAAGTTTGGCAATTGTTTGGCAATTTAGTAAAACAAAAACGCTAACTGTTTTATTTTTAAGCAGTTAGCGTTTTGTGATGCTCTCCCTCTTGGACTTGAACCAAGGACCCTCTGATTAACAGTCAGATGCTCTAACCGACTGAGCTAAGGAAGAATTTTCCACATTTTTTTCTGAAATGCGGTGCAAAGGTAGTGGTTTTTTGGGAAATATGCAATACCTTTGCAGAAAAATTTAAGGTCAAAATGAAAATTTTTCGATTTTTCTTTCCGACTGCGGTCGGATTAATGTTGGCAATGCCGACGAATGGAGTTGCTCAATTGTCTGAATATCAGCGATTTGAGGTTCTAAAATACCTCGATACTTACAATGCTGTCTTCAATGACTTGAGTTTGTATTATGTGGATACTCTGGAGATAAAAAAATTGAATCGCAACATTGCTTTTCTGCTCCAACAGCATGCCGACCCTTATTCGGAGTATATATCCGAAGAAGAAATGCCGGATTTTCGTTTTCAGACGACCGGCGAATATGGCGGTATCGGTTCGATTATTTCAATGCGCAACCGACAAATCATCATCAACACACCGTATAAAGGGATGCCGGCTGCCGATGCGGGTTTGATTCCGGGCGACGCCATTCTTGCTATAGACGGCGAAAGTATGGAAGGCAAAACAACGGTTGACGCCAGCGAAAAGCTGAAAGGACAACCCAATACCCGCGTCCGATTGACGATTCAACGGGCGGGCGAATCGCAAACACGCGAACTGTCTATCGTCAGAAAACAGATCCAAATCGACCCCGTAAGCTATTACGGCGTGATCAAAGAAGGCATTGGCTATATTTATCTGTCGAGTTTCACGACGCACAGTGCGGAATCGTTCAAGACGGCATTGCTCGATTTGACCGAAAAACGCCACATTCGCTCATTGGTGATAGATGTGCGCAACAATGGCGGCGGCGTGGTCGAAAACTGTTTGGAAATCTTGAATTATTTCCTGCCAAAAAAAGAATTGTTGCTGTCGATGCACGGACGAATCAAACAAATGGACGTCGAGTATCACGCTGAAAAAGAAGCGATTGCATCCGATTTGCCGATAGCGATTTTGGTAAATGAAAATTCGGCGTCGGCATCGGAAATTCTATCCGGTACCATTCAGGACTTGGACAGAGGCGTAGTGATCGGCAATCGTACTTATGGCAAAGGTTTGGTGCAGGCGACCCGTCCTCTACCCTACAACGGCAAACTGAAACTGACTACTGCGCATTATTATCTGCCCAGCGGACGATCGATTCAGGCAATTAATTATGCCAATCGCGACGAAAACGGCAGAGTCAGTTCGATTCCTGACAGTCTGACGCAGGTCTTTTACACCCGCAATCGACGCCCTGTTCGTGACGGATGTGGCGTCTTGCCCGATCTTGTCATCGCAGAAGATACCCTGCCTACGATTCTTTATTATTTGGATGCGCAAAATTTATTGTTCGATTTTGTGGTGGATTGGCGGATCCGGCATCCTGCCGTCAAAGAGCCGTCGCAATTTACGCTGACCGATGAAATGTACGATGAGTTTAAAAAATATGTCCAATCGAAAGATTTCACTTACGATCGACAAAGCGAAAAAATCCTGAACAACTTGAAACAGACGATGACCTTTGAAGGCTATTACGATGCCGCCGCCCCTGAATTTCAAGCTTTGGCAGCCAAATTAAAACCGGATTTGACTCGCGATTTGGAATACCACAAAGCAAAAATCGGCAAATATTTGGCGATGGAAATTATGCAGCAATATTATTTTGAACAAGGCTCGTTGGTTTATTCGCTGCGCGATGATAAGGCTTTGCAGGAAGCTACTCGAATTTTAAGCGATAACTCATTGTATAACAACATATTAACAAATATAAAAACGGATGAAACAAAATAAAACAACTAACAACACCCCGCTGACTTTGGGGACAGAGAACATCGGGAAGTTGCTGATGCAATACGCTTTACCGGCAATCATTGCGATGACGGCGTCTTCCCTCTACAACATCACCGACAGTATTTTTATCGGACACGGCGTCGGGCATTTGGCGCTCTCCGGCTTGGCAATCACTTTCCCGCTGATGAACCTCTCGGCAGCGGTAGGCACTTTGGTTGGTGTTGGCGCATCTGCCTTGCTGTCGATCCGCATCGGACAAAAAGATTACGAAACTGCCAACATCATTTTGGGCAATGTTTTTTCGCTAAATTTAGTGATCGGCATCATTTTTTCGGTCATCAGCATCATCTTTTTGAAACCCATTCTGATCTTTTTCGGTGCCAGCGACGCTACCCTACCCTACGCTTACGATTTTATGCTGATTATCTTGGCAGGCAACGTTTTCTCACACATGTATTTCGGGCTAAACGCGCTGTTTCGTTCGATAGGCAATCCGCAAAAAGCAATGATGGCAACCATTTTTACGGTAGTTATCAACTTGGTACTGAATCCCTTATTTATTTTCGGATTTAAATGGGGCATACGCGGATCGGCATTTGCCACCATTATTGCGCAATGCTCGGTGCTGCTCTGGCAACTCTATCTGCTGAACGATAAACAATCGTTTATCCATTGGAAGAAAGGCATTTACGCCTTGCGCAAAAAAATCGTCAAAGACACTTTCTCCATCGGTTTGGCGCCCTTCCTGATGAATGCGGCAAGCTGTCTGATTGTGATTATAATCAATCGGCAACTGATTCGGCATGGCGGCGATGTGGCGGTAGGCGCTTATGGCATCGTCAATCGGGTGGCGTTTCTGTTTGTGATGATTGTGATGGGCATCAATCAAGGGATGCAACCTATCGCAGGCTACAACTACGGCGCCAAACTGCAATCGCGTGTGATAGAAGTCCTCAAAAAATCTATTTTCTATGCCACGATTATTATGACGATCGGTAGCCTGACGGTCGAACTCTTCCCGCATGCGGTCGCCGCTTTGTTTACGCAAGAAAAAGAGTTGGTCGATGTCGCCGTTTCCGGCTTGCGATGGATGTTTGCCGTCTATTCGCTGGTAGGCTGTCAAATGGTCGTTTCGGCATTTTTTCAAAGTATCGGCAAACCGACGCAGGCAATCATTTTGTCAATGTCGCGGCAAGTATTGATCCTCATTCCTTTGCTGCTGATTTTGCCCAATTTTTGGGGCGTTTCCGGCGTATGGATGAGCATGACTATTTCGGATTTTTTGGCAGTTTTGCTGGCATTATTGCTGTTGCATTTTGAAATCAAACGCTTTGCCAAAGAAAAAAATAATACACAATTTTAAAATTTAAATATAATATGAACTCTATTATCACTATCGGACGACAGTTGGGCAGCGGCGGTAAATTGGTTGGAAGCTTGTTGGCGCACGACCTGAACATTCCTTGCTACGACAAAGAATTGATCTTGTTGGCGGCACGAGAAAGCGGTCTGGGCAAAGAATTTTTTGAACAGGCTGACGAAAAAAAGAACTTTTTGAGTTCGTTGAGCGCATGGTTTAGCGAACGTCCGCTGTTTGCAACCGGCAATTACAATAACTACCTCTGCAACGATACGCTGTTTAAAATACAAAGCGACGTCATTCGTTCATTGGCAGAGCAAGGTCCTTGCATCTTTGTCGGACGGTGCGCAGATTATATTTTGCGCGACCATCCGCGTTTGCTGCGCATTTTCATCACCGCCAACCTGCCCGACCGCATCGAACGCCTTTGTAAAGACCAAAGTGTATCGGAAAAAGAAGCGATCCTTTTGATCGAACAGGCAGACCGCAAACGCGCCAATTACTACAATTATTACAGCAATAAAGTCTGGGGAATGGCGACTTCTTACGATCTGTGTATCAATACGTCGGTCTTCAGTATCAACGAGTGCTTGCAGTTTTTGAAACAATTTTTGGGGAAATGGAAGGGGGATGAGTAGAGGCTGATTGCAAAAAGAATAATACTTTGTAAGCATCATTTTATTGTTTTAAAAGTATAAAAAATCAGTACCGGATTTGCTCCCGGATTTAATGATTTATATTGTTCCAAATTCCATTTTGTTCTGCCTTCGGGAGTAATTCTGTCTAATTCTGATACCAACCAGTCTGCATCAATCACGGTCAGCAATTTGTTATTATAGAATTGCGAAACAGGATAAAATCGCAATTCATCCTTCAAAGGATACGCCGTTGAAAAACAGTAATTGTGGTGCGTCTGTTTAGAGTGCAATAAAGTATATACCGTTTGATAGTGAAAACTAACACAAATCCAATCATCAGACTCTACGAAGTTGCTGATATTGGTAATATGATTTTCCCAATCCACAGTGGACATATCCACATGTTTTTCAGGCGATGCGACGTGTTTTGCGATGCTGTATTTTCCGAAATCTATATGATAACGAACAGAAAGACTGTCATTTTGATCAATTTGGTATAAATCATAACCAAACAGATAAGGCGCTATTAACACCGTGTCATTATAACAGGTAAATCGGTTTCGCATACCTCCATCGCCGTTTCCTATCGGAAAATAACTTTTTTGAATCTGCATGTCTTTATTGACCAAATGCATCATATAATTGCGGTCTCTTGCTTCGGCATCGCGAATGCCGATATAACCGCCCCAGAGGAAATAGCCGCCGGCGTGCGAGGTCGTAAAATTAACAGGATTAGAATAGATGTCTTTTCCCATAAAATCAAAAGTGGTTTTTGATACAAACTCCCCGTCAAGGGTGTAGGTCAGTATTTTCTTGAAATCCAATATTTCAATTTTATGGTCTTGCGTAATAACAAAATCTCTCACATCAAGATATTCTCCGGGACCATTTCCTCGAGAGGCTATTTTTTGTTTAAATTTTCCGGTGAAGTCAAAAACCAACAAATCTTTCATTCCCGAATTGATATAGATCAAACTGTCATAGATTTTGACGGATCTAACATCTCTGATAAGGCATTTGTCGCTTGTTTCTAACGGCACAATATCTATTGCCGAAAACAAAGAATCTTGTGGCACAATATTTTCCAGAACATCCGGCACCGAGATAATTTGATGTTCCGACAATGAAAGCGACGTGTGGTTCGTACATCCGAATATCAGGACAAGTACGAGGCTTGCAAATGATGGAATAGAATATTTCATAATTTATTTAATTCACATTGTTTCCGTCCTGCCTGCAAAGCTTGCAGATTGATAGCAACTACTTCTTCGCCTTTCTTGCCGAAAATACTGCGAATACCGTTTTCCAACTTGGCAAAATCAATGCCAAGATAGGGCGAAGCGGCTCCAAGCAAAACCACATTGCCGACACGGGGCGTCCCAAAATCTTTGGCGATCTGTTCGACGTCGAAAATGATTTTGTGCGGCAAGCGGTCGTATTCCGCCATTAATTGCGCGTAATCGGGATAATTGGCGATATTTTCAAACGGTTTGGAATTGCTGACCACCCACGCATCTGATTGCATATAAGGAAGATAGCGCAATGCCTCCATCGGCTCGAGTGAAATAATGATATCCGCCGTACCCAAAGGTATCAAATCCGATGCAATGGGCTTATCGCTCAAACGCAAATGCGACTGCACATCGCCACCGCGCTGACTCATACCATGTACTTCCGACTGTTTCATATACAAACCGTCTTCGAGGGCGGCTTTTCCTATCACGGCGGCGATAGAAAGGATGCCCTGACCGCCTACGCCTGCTAATATAATGTCTGTTTTCATGCCTGTTGTTTTAGATGTTTTTCTTTCACTTTCCTTGCGTGCGTCTGGATACATTCGCGGCAAGGCACAATCACCGAAACACCTTGATATTCAATTTCTTGACGAATCAAGTTTTTCAGCTCTTCAAAATTCTTTTTCAACGGAACGACGCCATGCAGATGTTCGGATGCAACGCCAAGTCCCTGACAAATGGCGTGAATCCGTCCGGTAGCCGCCGAATCCTGTCCGCCGGTCATGCCGGTCGTTTCGTTGTCGGAAATGATGATCAGCACATTGGCGTTACTATTGACACAATCAAGTAATCCGGTCATTCCCGAATGGGTAAACGTAGAATCGCCGATCACGGCAATCGCCGGAAAAACGCCTGCGTCGGAGGCTCCGCGTGCCATCGTAATCGACGCACCCATATCAATACAGGAATCTATCGCCCGAAACGGCGGCAATGCGCCCAGCGTATAACAACCTATATCGCTGAATACTTTGGCGTTAGGATATTCTTTGACTACTTCGTTCAGCGCTTCATAGACGTCGCGATGTCCGCAGCCCATGCACAAAGCAGGCGGACGGGCGACCACCACTTCCGGCACGTTGTAAGGTTTCGTAACGGCAAATCCTAATGCGTGTTTCACGATATCGGGATTAAGTTCGCCGTCGCGAGGCAAAGTTCCGTCCAAACGTCCATGTATGGTCAAGCCTGTATTCAAAATGCCTTTCAACTGCTCTTCCACAATAGGATAACCATCTTCCAAAACCAAAATTTCGTCGCACAGGGAGGCAAGTTCGCGCAGCTGTTGTTTCGGTAGCGGGTACTGACTGATTTTCAGCACCGGACAGTCAAAGCTGTCGGGATAACTTTCCTGCAAATAGTTGAACGCAATACCGCAAGCCACAACGCCTCTGCAGGTGTGATGATTCACTGTATATAAGCGATTATATTTCGATGTTTCCGACGCCGTTTCAAAGACTTTCTGCGCTTCGATCAAGGCTTTATAGCGTTTGCGGGCATTGACCGGCAACAAAGTATATTTGCTCATTGAATTGTCTTCGAGATGCAATGGTTTTTGCGCTTGTACGGGTCGTGTCGTAACGCCTGCCCGCGAGTGCGCCATGCGTGTCGTGATGCGCAACAGCACCGGATATCCCCATTTTTCCGATAAATCGTAAGCTTCATACACCATATCGTAAGCTTCCTGCTGATTTGACGGCTCAAACACGGGGATCATCGCAAAGTTGCCATAGACGCGATTGTCCTGCTCGTTTTGCGACGAGTGCATTGACGGATCATCGGCGGTAACAATCAGCATACCGCCATTAATGCCGGACATGGCGATGTTCATAAACGCATCGGCGGCGACATTTAAGCCCACATGTTTCATACACGACAAAGTGCGTTTGCCTGCATAGGACATGCCAAAGGCTGTTTCGACTGCTGTTTTTTCATTGGCGCACCATACCGCAACCGTTTTGTTGTCGGAGGTTTTCGCCCATTGTTGGATATATTCCGTGATTTCCGTAGAAGGCGTACCCGGATACGAATAAACGCCGGATAAACCGGCGTCTATAGCTGCTTGAGCAATCGCTTCATCGCCCAATAAAAGTTGTTTTTTCATTGTTTTTTCAATTTTGCCAACTCGCTTAACAAATATTTTGCATCGGCATTGTCGGGTTCGATTGCCAATATTTCATTGCAATATTTCGCTGCATTTGCTGTATCGTCGCTCAATAAATAATAAGATTTCAAATAGTTATATGCCCGCACGATGTCTTTGTTGCGTTTGCCTTCCGGATTGTTGTTCAACATAAATTCCAAAGCTGATTCGTAATAGGGTTTTGCAACGCCGGGTAGCGGTGATCTTGGCGACTCCTGTCGTTTAGCATCTACCAAAGAATAGAGATTTGCCTTCCAGACATAGCCAATATACGAATCGGGCATGCGCTGCATAAACGTCGAAAATGCGGAATCGCCTTTGGCAATCAAACCGTCGAACACAATTTCATCGGCTTGCAGTTGTTCGGGCGTTACGGAGGCTTTATAATTTTCGTCGATATATTGTGATGCTGCCGTATAAACTGCTACTCCAAAATAATAATAGTCTTGAGACGGCACATTGGGTTCCAACGCCATATATTGCTCGTAGGCTTTGATGGCTTCCGGATAGTTTTTCACGCTTTCATAGGCGTCTGCCAATTCTTTGAAAACTTCTGCTTTTTCGGGTTCTAATTCGGAGGCTTTCACCAAAGCGGCAATCGCTTCTTCCGACTGTTTTTCTTTCATCAGGGCGCGACCGTAAGTGATATAATCCAAATAGATATGTTTTTCTTTCGGCATCACTTCCAAAAGCGTTTTCAGTTCCTGAACAGCCAATGCGGTATTGCCCAATTCATAATGGTCGTAGGCTTTGATACGGAGCATCACTTGGTTGTTCGGATCTTTCGACAGGACGAAATCTATTTGAGACAAGGACTGTTCGTATTGTTTGGTAAAATAGAGCAATTGCGCGTAATATTCATATTGTTGAATCGGCACTCCGGGAATGGAAATAAATTTTTCATACGCCGACAAGGCTGTTCCATAGTTGCCGATACTGCGATTGATGTCGCCGATCAGCGCATAAGCAGGAATATATTCGGGATCTATCGAAATTAATTTGTTCAGATAGTCCATAGCCGCTGTCGGATTGGAATAGCGATAGACTTTCGCCAATTTCAGGTTAGCGACTTTGTCGTCGGGATTAAAATACAGCGCTTGTTCATACCAGCCGTTTGCCTCATTCGGTTTGCCTTGTTGCACTGCCAATGCTGCCAATGCCAAAAATCGTTCCGAATCTTTTTTGTCTGCCTTTTCCGCTTTGGTCAGCGAGGCGTCAGCATCCGCAAACATTTTGGCATCGATATAAACTTCGGCGATTGCCGTATGCACCGATGCGTCTTTTTTGGGCGCTAAACCGGCGGCTTTTTTGAATAAATCTTTGGCGTCATTGATCGAGCCTTGTTTAAGGGCAATTTTGCCTTCGCCCACATAACCGAAAGGATAATTCGGATCACTTGCTACCGCTTGCGTATAACAAGCTTTGGCAGAATCCAACTGTTGCAGGGCAAAATACGTTTCGCCCAGATAATACTGATTTTCAGCCTGTTCGGCAGGCGACTGATTGGTTTGAGCTTTCAATTCCAATTTAGCGGCTTCATACAATTCAGCGCGGTACAAATCTATACCTCGCTCGTTACCGGCATACGCGGCGATTGCCACGAAAAACAGCGCGGCGACTCCTGATTTTTTCTTTGTTTTTGTATTCATATATTTGTTTGTATTGATTGTCTATTTCTATTTTGGGAAGGAATTAGTAACTACGACTTGGCGATTGTGCGCGGGCGTCATCGGCAATAATCCTTCTTTCATTATTAACATTTGTCCTGCTTCCAAAGTCAAAAAGATGGTCAAGCCGGTGGACAAGCCGCTTTTCGGATCGGACAGCAAGACATAAATCGGTCGCCACAACGGATAACTTTCCGACAAGACATCACCTGCATAAGGCAAAGCGGCGGTGGCGTAGGTCGCCGGATGTGTTTTGCTCAATCGCAGCAAACGAATTTGAGACAGCTCGGCGTCTGAAAATTTGTTCAGTGCATTGATACTTACAAAGCCCATTGCGTTGGGCAACTGTTTCACTTTTTCGATCACTTCTGCGCACGAATTGACGGCGTAGATATTGTCGGTCAGCGTTCCTCCGGTCGCTATCGAATCGACCAAATAGCGCAAAACGCCCGACTCTTTGTTATCGACGACCAAACGTATTGTTCCTAAACGCGATTGCGGATAGACTTCCGTCCATTCGGTTTTTGTGCCGGTAACGATTTGTTTCAGTTGCGGCAAGCTCATCAACGAATCGGGATTGTCGGCGCGAATGAGTATTGCTATTGCATCGAAAGCTATCAATCGCTTGATAACTTTCATCTGTTTTTCCGTCAAGCGTTGCAGCTCGTGCGGATAAATATCCCGCGTAACCAGCGCAAAACGCACCGAATCGTCTGTCAGCAGACGAATTGCTTCTGTTTCGGTGGTATAAGTCGGCAAAATCACAGCTTTGGGATAGGTTCCTTCAAAGATGCTGATTTCGTCATCCATTAAGGATTTGAAATTTTCGTCGCAAGCAACATGAATGATACCTGCGGTCATCGTATCGCTCCATTTGTCTTTTGTCTCCTGATTATGGCATGCAGCAAAAAACAAAATGAAACTCAATACGATGCTTACAGATATACTTATTTTCACCATTTTTTGATCACTCTATATATTCGGAATATTCCGTAAATCAACAGAATGACTCCGAAAGCGGTGCTAATACCATTAAACTGGTTGGGGAAAGCGACTCCAAAAATTTTCGGAAACAAAAAGACCACCGCAAAGACTATGTATAACACAGCCATACATGCTTCAAAGATGAGCAATGCCAACGCGGCGCCTTTATGTTTTTCGGATGAATCTTCCACTTTATACGCCTTCCATTTTGAACGTTACCGGCAGGGTGAAATAGACATTCACCGCCACCCCGTTTTGTTTGCCCGGAATCCATTTGGGCATAGATTGTACGGCGCGGATAGCTTCTTTATCCAATGCCGGATCTACTTTCCGAGCAACGGTGATATTGCCGATCGAACCGTCAGCCATCACTGCAAAACGAACAATCACACGTCCTGCAATACCTTGTTCCTGTGCGGCAGACGGATAGTGTACGTTTTTACTCAACCATTTGTTCAATGCGTCCATACCGCCGGGAAAAGCCGGTGGGACTTCTGCAAAGTCCATAATAACAGGCGCTTCGTCCTGAACCACAATTTTGTGGTCTTGAATATCGGCGATATCCACACCATCTTTTGAGCCGTTTTCTACGGTAGCCACAGAAATGCCGGCAGTCGAGCTGCTCAATTTTTCCTGACTTTCCTGTAAGTCGTCATCGCTTACTTCTTCGTCTTGTTTGATGACGATTTCGGTCATTTTGATGGTTTCTTTCAATGCGGGAGGGGGCGGAACGGCTTCCAACTGTTTGATTTGGTTTTCTTCCGGAACTTCCTGCTTGATATCTACCAGCGTAACTTCTTCGATGACCGGTGGGGCTACCTTTTCCGGTATCACCGAAGTAACCAATCTCGGCAAAAAGATTGCCGATAATCCTACTATCGTTACTATAATCAACGATTTCAAGTGGCGATCCGACGATTCGTTGCGCATCACATACGCACCGTAGTTGCGATTTTTCTTCTCGAAAATCAGGTCGAGCCACTTTTGAGCAGTTAAATCAATGCCTTGTGCCATAATTTCACTGTTTTAATTTGTTAATTATTTAATTCCTGCGGCGCGTTGTGCATCTGAAAGATACTCGCCTTTTGAGGTTTTCTTATACAAAAGATAACGGTCGCCGTCGCTCAAATCGAGGATAGTATATGCGCCGATATGGCATATCAACATTTCGTCGATCACATCTACCAGATTTTTGTAAGAGGCAAGTTCGGTTGGCTTGATGATTACGGTAGGAGCAATTTTCAGTTTTTTCATTGCTTCGTCTTGAATTTCGATTGATTTTTCGGTAAATTCTTTTTCCGTAATTTTTTCATCTGCCAATTGAAATTTCAGCTCTTCAATTTTCTGATAGGTGCCATTGTTGCGTTTGATCAGATAGGTGCGGATATTTTCCTCATTTTCTTCTCCTCCTTTTTTCTTGTAAGGTATTTCTCGCAAGAAGTCGGGATTTTCATACGCAGCTTCGGGCATCCCCTCATAATAATACAACTTATCGTCGCCTCCGATGAGCAAGGTGATGGCGCTGGATTGTCGCGCTTTGTTTTGCTCTTCTTCTTCTACTTTGTCCTTTGTAGGCATACTGAGCCTCATCGTCTGCGGTTTCAAAAGTGTAGTACAGAACATAAAGAAAGTGATCAGCAACATGTTCATATCCACCATCGGGGTGAAATCGACACGCAGCGTTTGTTTCTTCTGTTTATTTTTTTTGCCACTGTCATTGTGGTCATTGGTTTGTACTTCTGCCATTTTCTTAATTTTTTGTCAGATTAAACTTCTTATTCGCTGGACGCAGTCCGCAAGTTGGTTATCAGCAGATAGCGGTTTTCACGCATATCGCGCAAATCGTCCATCACCTTTTTTATCACCGGATAGTCGGTGGTTTGGTCGGCTTTGATGGCTATTTGCAGGGGTTGCACTTCGTCATCTTTGATGACGCCGCTTTCGACGAGCGCTTGTTGCCGGTCGGCGCAGGCTTTTTTGGCGTGCGATACCCAACGTTTAAACTCATTATCTTTCGAGATCACGCCCAAAGCATCCTTGACTTCGACGCTATCGGTAGGGATACCGACGCGGTTATTATCAAGGTCTAACAGGTATTTGTCTTGTTCTTCGGTCGTTTTGTCCAAAAATCCCGCCATAGAGATAATCGGGACGCCGAAGGTTGCCAAATACTTGAAGTTATTGATTTGGGCAGCCGTAAAATCATAACCGTAATCTTCGCCTACGGCTTTCAACGTTGCCACTCTGTCTTGCGGGTTATCCAGCCCAAGGAATATTTTTCCTTTATCGTCCACCAAAACGGTCAGGATGTTGGTTTCCGGTATTTTGATTTCGGAAACCGACGCGGGTGTATTGACTGTAATGGGTTCTTTCTGGATAAACGTAGAGGTCAACATAAAGAACGTAAGCAAAAGCACTGTTACGTCACTCATCGCCGTCATGTCGATGAATGTACTCTGCTTTTTTACTTTTACTTTTGCCATAACTTAATTAATTATGAATTATTATAATTCGTAATTACTTCTCGTGTGTTTCGGCGTAAGTTTGAGTCAATGCAAATCCCATTTCGTCGATTGCATAAGTCATATTGTCGATTTTACCGCTAAAGAACGAATAACTGATGATAGCTAAAGCACCGGTGGCGATACCGGTTGCGGTGTTTACAAGGGCTTCCGATATACCGACGGACAATGCTGTCGAATCCACACCACCGCCTGAACCTAAGGCTGCGAATGAACGGATCATCCCCAACACGGTTCCGAACAACCCCATCAGGGTACCCAGCGTAGAAATTGTTGCGATGATCGGCAAATTCTGTTGCATTGACGGCAATTCCAATGCGGTCGCTTCTTCGATTTCCGCTTTGATTTCTTCGATTTTTTGTTCTTTCGACAATGGAGCGGTTTCCATTTCTTTGTACTTTTTCAAACCTGCGTCAACGATAGCTGCCACTGATCCTTTTTGTTTTGCGCACAAAGCTTCTGCACCGGCGATGTCGCCTTTTTTCAGGCAGGCTTTCACATCATACACATAGTTGATCAGATTGCCTTTGCCTTTGGCTTTGCTGATAGCAAAGAACCGTTCAACACTTAAAATCACGACCGTCAATAAGAGGGTCAAAATAATCGGCACCACGAAACCTCCCTTAAACATCGTTCCTAACATGTCTGTCGGATGGTTAGCATTGCTGCCACCTTCAAAATGTTGTCCGTTACCTAACACTAAAAAGTAGAATGACTCCGCTAAAATCAGTGCGATAACGATCACTACTAAGGCATTTACGCCACGAGATTTTTTACCTTCTCTCTTTGCTTGTTTTACTTTTTGAGCTTCCATAAAAATAGCTGTCTTTAAAAGTTGATATTAAATTAATTATTAATAAATGAATTATTTCTATTTCACGGCTGCAAATATAATGAATTTATCAATATACTGCGCTTTTTGCACCATATTATTTGATTTTTTACAAAATCTTAACGTCTTATTTCTGTGTTTATTGTTGATATACTGCATTTTCAGACGCCAAAACTGATGGTTTGTATGTATTCATATATGAAGCTCATCAAGCCGACGGCGATGATACCGGCGGTACACAAGACCAAACTGATCCGATTCGACGTGTCGGTTTTAAAGCTTGATACATTTTCTGCCGATTCTTGAAACCACATTGCTTTGACTATCAACAGATAATAGAACAGGGATATCACGGTATTCAGGGCGGCGATGAAGAACAGTATCCACTGTCCTTGCGCTCCCAGCGAGAAGAAAATATATAACTTACTGAAAAATCCGGCGAAAATGGGGATTCCGCCCAACGAAAAGACTGCCAAAGTCATCACAGTGGCGAGTTTCGGATTAGATTTGTAGAGTCCGTTGAAGGCGGCGATGCGCGTATCTCCATTCGATTGCTGTTCGACGGCTGCTATCACGCCGAAAGCTGCCAGATTGGAAAACAGATAGACCAAGACATAAAAGACCAGGGCTGCCATTCCTTGATCGGAGGCGCTGATGATCCCCAAAATGATGTATCCGGCTTGTGAAATCGATGAAAAAGCGAAAAAGCGTTTGATATCGGTCTGACGAATAGCGAACAGGTTGCCCAAAGTGATGGTGATGGCGGCGAGCCACCAAAGAATTGGTTCCCACACGCCCAAAACTTTGCCAAAAACCTGATAGAGAACAAACAGCAGTGCAAAAGCCGCTGCTCCTTTCGACACAACCGACAGATAGGCTGTCACGGAAGTTGGAGCGCCTTCATAAACGTCTGCCGTCCAAAGATGAAACGGCACTAACGACAATTTGAAGCCTAATCCGCCGAGGAAAAAGACAAATCCCAAGACGGTCAGCGTCGAAAGCTGCATACCTGCCGCCATATCTGCAAAATACATACTGCCCAAGCCGCCATAAAGGAAACTCAGTCCGAATAGCATCACGCCCGACGACAATGCCGAAATCAAGATGTATTTCACGCCTGCCTCCGCCGATTGCTCTTTGTATTTATTGAACGCCGTCAAACACGCTAAAGGCAAGGAGGCGGTTTCCATACCGACATACAGCATCATAAAGTTGCCTGCCGAAACCATCAAATACATTCCCAACAGTGTCGAGAGTGTAATGGTATAAAATTCGCCTTGTCGATGCAGTGTTTCGCCGGTCTGCAACCATTGACGACTCTGTAAAAATACGATCAATGTCGCCATATTGAGGATATTTTTCATCAATATGGTCATATCCGAACTGACATACATTCCGCCGAAAACTTCTCCTACAAGGAACGATTGATTGCAAATCTGCGGCAAAAACCCATACAAAGTCAGGACGGCAAAACCGCTGACGGCGATGGTTTGAAAATACTTTCTGCCATTTGCGGTGCAGAAAGTGTCGTACAAAAACAGGATGACAAACAGGATGAGCAATCCTATTTCCTGTCCCATATATAAAAAGTTACTGAAATCCATTTCGTTTGATTTTGTTTGCAAAAGTACTAAATTAATTTATTACAACAACGCAAGTTTGGAAATAATTGGAGTCAAACTGTCGTATATCAGGTTAGATGCGCCGGAAGGGTACATCCCGAGGAAAGCGATGCCGATGATCAAGACGACTACCGAAACTTTTTCGTACCAAGCGGCGTCGGGCAATCCGATGTGGTGCTTGTCCTGAATGGGTCCATACAGAATTTTTCCGACAGTCCTTAATATATATACCGCTGTGATCACGATGGAACAGCAGGCAACGACCGTAAATGCGGTGTAAAATACGCCGGTGTTTTGAAATGCTCCGACGAAAATGGTCATTTCTGCAACAAATCCGCTCAATCCTGGCAATCCCAACGAGGCAAGACCGGCAATAACATAACAGACTGCGGCAAAAGGCATTATCTTCATCAACCCGCCCATTTCGCGAATATCGCGGGTGTGGGTACGTCCGTAAATCAAGCCAATCAGCGCAAAGAACAGAGCTGTCATCAAGCCGTGAGAAAGCATTTGCATAATGGCTCCGGTCATCGCTGTCCGATTCATCATCAGCAACGCAAACAAAACCAATCCGCAGTGGCTCACCGACGAGTAGGCATTGATATATTTCAAATCGGTCTGCACCACCGCGCTAAATGCACCATAGACGACGCTGATACCTGTTAATATCAAAAATATCCAACCGAGTTCGTGCGCAGCTTCCGGCATCAGATACATTGCCACACGGAAACAGCCATAGCCTCCTAATTTCATCAATACGCCTGCGTGAAGCATCGAAACGGCAGTCGGCGCCGAAGCATGACCGTCAGGCGACCAAGTATGAAAGGGAAACAAAGCTCCCAATACGCCAAAACCCAAGAATGTTATCGGGAACAACCATCGTTGAAATTCTATCGGGATATGTCGCTGTGCAATTTCAATCAAATTCATCGTTTCATGTCCCGATGCGTAATAAATGCCGACGATACCTACCATCAAAAATGCCGAACCGCCCATCAACATCAAGGTCAATTTCATGGCAGAATATTCTTTGCGTCCGGTACCCCATAGTCCGATCAACAGATACATCGGGATCAGTGCAACTTCGTAAAACATAAACATCGTAAACAGGTCGATGGAAATAAAGAATCCGAATACGCCTACCGACAGCAGGCAATACCACAGAAAAAATTCTTTGGGCATCGGCATATTCCACGACGAAAACACGCCGGTGAAGACGATAATTGCCGACAGACAAAGCATTGCCACCGAAATTCCATCTACCCCAACCGTATAGCTGATATTCAGCGACGGATACCACTTAAAACTCGATACGAACAGCATTTCGGCGTCGGAAACAGCACGTTCCTGAAAAAACATGACCGTCAGCGCCGTCGCTAAAATCACTAAAATTGATGCTCCGGCTACCATTACGGTGCGAATTGTCTTCATATCGCGACTGAAAAACAGCGCAATCATCATCAAGATCGGAACCAATACAAATAAAGATAGTATATTCATGATTTTAATATTTTATAAGAATAAGACCAAAGCGGCAATCAAAATCGTGCCAGCCACGAACACCCATGCGTAGAACTGCACCTGACCCGACTGCAAACCGCGAATCGAAGTCGATGCTTTTTGAGTTGTCCAGGCGATGCCGTCCATCGTGCCGTCGATAATGTGCCGGTCGAACCACGCAATCGGCTTGCAGATATAGCGGAACACAACCGTCTGCGTAACCCACATCCACACTTCGTCTAAATAGAACTTATGCAGCGCTCCGCGATAAAGTACGCCCATTTTTTGAGCCAAAACCGCCGGCTGACGACTTTCTTTAAAATACAGCACAAATGCTGTTCCAATGCCGATTATGGCAACAAGAATACTCATTGAGGCAACTGTCCAGTCGATATGCGTATGAAAAGGCTGATTGTCGCTGCTGACGAAATCGGCAAACGGAATCAAGCCCGAAAATATCGAAAATACTCCAAGTATAATCAGCGGTAAAGCCATTGTCCAGGGCGATTCGTGAGGCTTGTGATGGTGTCCCCCCTCTCCTTGTGGGGAGGGGGTTAGGGGGTGGGGCGAATATGGGCGATTCCAGAAAATACAGAAATAAAGCCGGAACATATAAAATGCCGTCAATCCTGCAACAACCCACAGTGTCCAGAAAATCGCCTGATGATTGTGGAAGGCTGCCGCCAAAATCTCGTCCTTGCTGTAAAAGCCCGAAAATGGCGGGATTCCTGCAATCGCAAGACAGGCGACAAGGAAAGTTATACTCGTGATTTTCATATACTTATGCAGTCCGCCCATCGCGTGCATCTCGTTGCTGTGAACGGCGTGGATAACCGAGCCTGCGCCAAGGAAGAGCAATGCCTTGAAAAATGCGTGGGTAAACAGGTGGAACATCGACGCCATATAGCCCAGACCGTCGTGTCCGCCAAAATCCGACACGCCGAGAGCAACCATCATATACGCAATCTGCGAAATGGTCGAAAATGCCAGCACACGCTTTATATCTGTCTGTGTGATAGCGATTACCGCCGCAAAAAGTGCGGTGAATGTACCGACGTATGCAATCATTGTCAGCACTTCGGGCGCAGCAAAATGATAGACCGGAAACAGTCGCGCAACAAGGAAAACGCCTGCTACGACCATCGTTGCCGCGTGTATCAATGCAGAAACCGGCGTCGGACCTTCCATAGCGTCGGGCAACCAGATATGCAGCGGAAACATCGCCGATTTGCCCGCGCCGCCCATAAAAATCAGCGCTAAAGCCCAGGTTGCAAGCGAAAGTCCGATAAAAGATTTTCCGGCAAAGGAGTTTACGACCAAAGCCGAGTTGTCTTGTGTTAAGTTGGCGAAGTCAAAAGTGCCTGTGTAATAAGACAGTATCAAAATCCCCACGAGGAAGCCCAAATCGGCAAACCTTGTAACGATAAACGCTTTTTTCGACGCCGAAACAGCCGACGGTTTGGTGTAGTAAAACCCTATCAGTGAATAAGAACTGACGCCGACGAGTTCCCAGAAGATATACATCTGGAAAATGTTGGTTGCGACGACCAGACCGAGCATCGAAAACGAGAACAGCGACAGCAGCGCGTAGTAGCGTTGGAAGCCGGTTTCGCCGTGCATATAGCCGAGCGAATAGAGGTGCACCATCAGCGAAACTGTGGTGATGACGACGAGCATCATTACCGAAATCGGGTCGAGCAGGATGCCGAGGTCGATGTGCAGATGGTCGGTAAACCGCAGCCACTCGAAGTTTATCGGCACGGCAGGCGTCCAAGTGTCGCCCGTTTTTCCAATTTGGAAGAAATACTGATAGGCGACTGTGTATGCGACAGTTGCGCACAGCGTCATTCCCAGCGTGCCGATGATTCCGGCGACTTTGGGTTTCATTTTTCCGCCGAGAAGTCCCAGAAAGAGGAACATCAGTAGTGGCGTTGCAATAATTAAAATGCTGTATTCCATATATTTAGTTTATTTTATTCAAATTAACTGTCAAGATCTTTACTTTCCCATACCAAGAAATCGTTGCATTTGATTTTCCATGCTCGATGGTCGATGCGGACAACGACGCCTTCTTCCGGCACTTTGTGTTTGCACCAGCGGCTGTTTTTTTCCATGTTAAACAAGCCTTCGCGGTCTTCCTTTATCCAGTGGAAAAGGTTTTCGGCAGGTTTACCTTTTGCGTAGTGGTCGGAGGGAATAACCGTTTTTGCGTCTTTGCCTGTGATTTCGGCAACTGTCAAGATTTTCAGAATCGGCACAACGGCCATATTATTTAAGCCCAATTCTTTGAGTTTCGCATCCAAATCCAAGAGCGGCAACTCGCGGACTATACCCTCATTGTCGGTTTCTGTAATCCGATAAACAAAAACTTTGTAATTAACTTCGGGCAGATATTCGTTGTTTTCGGGCTGGTCTGTGCCGTAGTCAAATCCTTTCTGAATAAAGCCTCCGCTTTGGGTATAGCCTACAATTTCGGCGTAAATCGAAACACCATGCGGGATCTTGCCCGCAAAACACTGCTCGTAAACCGTATCCCAAATATCGTCTTCGTAAAATTTCTCGTGTTTAGTCTTGTAGAGCGGAGTTTTGATAACTGTACGGCTACTCCAAACATCGCGATATTCGCTGTCGGATTTTGTAAAAATTCTGTATAACCAGTTGATAAACTTATGTTTACTTTTTTTTACGAGAATATTTGCAAGACAGATGGAAGTACCGTGCAGTTTCTGGGAAATAACGATGGATTCTGCTTTTGTCAGAAAATCGTTTATTTCGACGAAATTATTTTCAAACTTTTCGGTATCGTAATGAAAGCGCCATTGCCCTTCGATAAAGAGTTCCGAAACATTTCTGTCTCTTGCCCGCTGTTTTCCTGTGCGGGTTCGTTCGACCGGTTTTTCGTATTTCCAGACAAAAGGTATCTCATTGATGGTGTCGAATTTGGTTCCAACTTCAACTGCTTCAATACTTTTGTTATAAATTGTTTCGAGCGTACCGATAGGCATCAGAAATCCGTTTGAAACCAAACCGCGCAGACGGGTTGCTTTTACTCGTCCTTTTTCTTCAAAAAATCCCGATTTGCGCACGGTTTCCACATGCAGTTTTTCACAAAGGATTTTCTCGCGATAGAGCATATTGCAAAGCAGATAACCCTCGTTGATGCAACATTCTATCGGGAAATGCAGCATGATGTCGCCGATTTGCACGGACGAATCGACAATGACGTCGGTGCCGAAAACTTCCGCAAGTTGCAGTCGGTCGGCATTGGGATGTTTGCGCAGTGTTTCTATTTTAACCACTGTGCATAAGTAATTAGGATTGTGGTCTTTTGAGAGAGTGAGACGTATCAGTGGGCCTGTTTCCATAATTTTGAATTGGTATTATTTGTTTGCTGTTTTAGTTTCCACTTCAACATAATATGCCGGAATCCGATGCCCCCACCAGAGTTGCCGCGAGATGCACCAATCCTTGATGTTCGTCATCCAGTGACGGTAAGTATTTTTGAATTTATCGGGAACGAAGCGGATAGTGTCGTTTTCGACATTTTCGATGGCTGGACGTGCGAGGTCTTCCATCTTGAGGAACCATTGCATCGAGAGTTTCGGCTCGATAGGCACGTCGGTGCGTTCCGAGAAACCGACTTTATTCGTATAAGGTTCAATTTTCTCCATCAATCCGGCTGCTTCAAGGTCTTTTTCGATTTTTTTGCGACAGTCAAACCTGTCCATTCCGGCATACATCGCTCCGTTTTCGTTCAACGTGCCGTTATCATTAAAAATGTCGATTGACGGCAGGTTGTATTTTTCGCCGAGCATATAGTCGTTCACATCGTGTGCCGGAGTAACTTTCAGGCAGCCGGTACCGAACTCCATATCAACATATTCATCTTCAATAACAGGGATTTCGCGGTTAATGAGGGGAACTATAACTCGCTTGCCTTTAAGCCATGCGGTTTTGGGATCGTTGGGGTTAATGCACATTGCGGTGTCGCCCATAATGGTTTCGGGACGGGTGGTGGCGACAACGGCATATTCGGGTGAAGGGTGAAGGGTGAAAGGTGAATCGGTATTTCCATTGAACCCTTCACTTTTTACCTTGTATCTTAAATAGAAAAGTTTCCCGTTCTGTTCCTTATAATTAACCTCCTCATCTGAAAGCGCAGTAAGGGCTTTAGGATCCCAGTTCACCATCCTTACTCCACGGTAAATCAATCCTTTATCGTAAAGATCGCAAAATACTTTTATGACCGATTTTGAGCGTATTTCGTCCATTGTAAACGCTGTTCTGTCCCAATCGCATGATGCGCCGAGTTTTTTCAACTGTTCGAGAATGATGCCGCCGTGTTTGTGCGTCCATTCCCAAGCATGTTTGAGAAACTCCTCGCGGCTGAGGTCGCTTTTTTTGATACCGTCCTGTGCAAGTTTGTTCACCACTTTCGCCTCGGTGGCGATTGAGGCATGGTCGGTACCCGGTACCCAACATGCGTTTTTACCCTGCATACGGGCGCGGCGAACGAGTACATCCTGAATCGTATTGTTGAGCATGTGTCCCATGTGCAGAACGCCTGTAACGTTTGGAGGCGGAATGACGATGGTGAACGGTTCGCGTTCGTCCGGTTCGGAGTGGAACATTTTATTGTCGAGCCAGTATTTATACCATTTTTGCTCGATTTCGGAAGGTGAATATTTTGAGTCTAAATTCATTTATGAAGATTACTTGATATTCGTTTTTATTTTTGCCAGTCGTCGGTTCTGAATGGCGAAGCAGGCAGTCCGGTGCCATCGCAAAGATTACAGTCCGGATTATCTGCCCAGGCGTAACGGACGGCTACGGGGAATTTCACTTCCGGAGCGTAAACGATCAGTTCGTTTTCATCAGCCATTGTTGCTTTTGCCCAATGGAAGATGTGGTCGGGGCCGGCTATGGCGAACCCTCTAAGGTCTTTTCCATCATTAGTGCGAAGACCGTCAACAGCGCGGCCGAAGACGATGCGAATACGGTTGTCTTCAATATTGTATGACCGATAGATTGGGCCTGAGTAGGGGATAGGCTCTTCGTAAGTAAGAGCGCGGGCGTTGAGTGCAAGCCGTTCACCGACAGTCTGTTTGTTTTTAGGATGGATGTCGTCGGCATCGCCTATGTCGATTGCTACTGCCATACCTGTATTATTGAGACGAAGAGTTCGGAGTTGGGCTTCGCGCAGTTCTGCCCATCGTGATTCCTGAGGCTCTGTCTGGCGTTTCATATAATTGGCAAGTTGAACGAAATAGAACGGAAATTCGTTATCCCAGGTTTTGCGCCAGTCGCGGATCATAAGCGGAAGGAGGTCGCGATACTGCGTAGCGCGGTCAGCATTCGATTCGCCTTGATACCAGATAGCTCCGCGAATCGCGAAAGGCGCGAGCGGACGGATCATAGCATTATAGAGTACCGTTGGTCTGTTCGGATTGCCTTTTACATCATCGGTTTCGGGTTTGCTGATAACGTCCTCCATCTGTCCGACAAACTCGGGCATTTGCATAAGAGATTCGCGGCTCGTCCAAGCTTCGGCTATGGTGCCACCCCAGGAAGTGTTGATAAGGCCGATCGGAACACTCAAATGTTCGTAGAGATGCCGACCGAAAAAGTAAGCTACTGCCGAAAACTCGGGAATCGAAGCGGGAGAACATTCCTGCCAGCCGCCTGCTGTTGAAGCTAAGTCGGACAACGGAATGGCCGAAGTGTTCTTGTTGACCTGAAGAAGTCGGATTTTAGGAAAACTTGCCGCAGCGATTTCGTATTCGTAGTTTTGCACTTTTCCCCATCCGGCGAGAGGCATTTCCATATTGGACTGGCCTGAACAGATCCACACTTCGCCAATCAGGACGTTTTTGAGTGTAACGGTTTCGTCGTTGCAGGCTATGGCTATGGTGTAAGGGCCGCCGGCATCCGGAGTTTTGATTTTTGTTGTCCACTGTCCGTTACCGTTTGTCGGGACGCGAAATATTAGCGAATCCCACGACGGAGCGATTGTTACTTCGCTGTTTGGCGCGGCTTTCCCCCATATTGGAGCGTCGGTTTGTCGCTGCAGTACCATGTTGTCGGTAAAAACTTGCGGCAGACGGATTTCTGCTCTTGACATAAAGGATGATGTCAGCGAACAGAACATGGCCAGGGCGGCGGTTCGAAGAAGCAAAATATTCTTCGAGTTGTTCAGAGATGGTCGATTCTTGATGTCCATTTTTTTAGTCAGTTATATGGTGTTTTGATGTTATTTGAGTGCGGAAAGGGCGTTTTTTACTCTCGACATGGCTTCTTTGATCTGGTCATCGGCTGTTGCGTAAGAAAAGCGGATGCAGTCGGGGGCGCCGAAAGCGAGTCCGCCTACCGAAGCGACATGTCCTTCTTCGAGGAGATACATGGCGAGGTCGGCCGAGTTGTTGATTTTGCGCGAGCCAAAATTGCGGCCGATATAAGCGTTACAGTCGGGGAAGATGTAGAAAGCGCCTTCAGGAACGTTTACTTTGAGGTTTGGGATTTCTCTTGCGAGGTCAACTATCAGGTCGCGGCGGCGGCGGAAGGCTACGCGCATGTCGGCCACGCACTGCTGCGATCCACGATAGGCGGCTTCGGCGGCCTTTTGGGCGATACTGCTCGGGCCGGAGGTGTATTGTCCCTGCAGCTTGTTGCAGGCGGCGGCTATCCACTGCGGGGCGGCTATCCATCCGAGACGCCAGCCTGTCATGGCGT
This sequence comes from Candidatus Symbiothrix sp., assembly GCA_031272095.1. Classification (GTDB taxonomy): domain Bacteria; phylum Bacteroidota; class Bacteroidia; order Bacteroidales; family Azobacteroidaceae; genus Azobacteroides. The sequence goes on from JAISUM010000038.1 coordinate 23,326, forward strand.
ATGCTTTCGACACTCCGTTGATAACGACTGTGCGGTTTCGGACGGCGTCGAATTGCGCAATGCTTTCGTGCAGGCCTGTGTAATTGATATGTTCATATATCTCGTCGCTGAGGATAAGGATGTCGGGGTAACGTTCGAGGACGGCGGCGAGAGCTTCGAGTTCTGCGCAAGAATAGACGCTGCCCGTAGGGTTTGACGGCGAACAGAGTATAATAGCTCTTGTGCGCGGGGTGATAGCTGCTTCGAGTTGAGCGGCAGAAATTTTGAAATTCTGTCGGATGTCGGCGTTGACAGGGACGTTGACGCCTCCGGCAAGTTTTACCATCTCAAAGTAACTGACCCAGGCAGGGGTTGGGACAATCACTTCGTCGCCCGGATTGATTGTAGCCAGCAGGACATTGCAGACTGCCTGTTTGGCTCCATTGGAACAGACGATTTGCGCAGGTGTGTAGTCGAGGCTGTTTTCGTTTTTTAGCTTATCGACAATAGCCTGGCGAAGAGACAGATAGCCCGGCACGGGGGAGTAAAAGGAGTAGTTCTCGTCAATAGCGCGTTTAGCGGCTTCTTTAATATGATCGGGAGTATTGAAGTCGGGTTCGCCAACGCTCAGGTTGATGACATCGATGCCCTGGGCTTTCAGTTCGCTGCTTTTTTGCGACATGGCCAGAGTTTCGGACGGCGACAGTGCCGCTAATCTTTCAGATACATTCAGCATATATACAATTTTTCTATTTAAATTGCAAAAGTAATGAAAAATCCGCAGATATAATGAAAAAAAATCAAAAATCGTATTCAACCCCGACAAAGCTCGGAGCCCTGTCAGGTTTTTTTTAACCTGCCCCTGTTCATTTTTCGCAATAAATAAGCGCAAAAATTATGGGCAGTCCGATGTGCAAGGTAGCGACCGGCAAACCGCGCAGACTTTACGCTGTTGTTGGGCGAGTAGTCGCCGGAAAGGAAGTCGAGCGCCACAGACACCGGTTCCGACTGTTGATGAGTGAAAGCCCAGTTTGAGCAAATCTGAAATTCGGGATATTCAGAATG
>JAISUM010000069.1 GCA_031272095.1 Candidatus Symbiothrix sp.
ACCGAAGACGACATCAAACGGCTGATTGATTTTCTGCTCGAAATAAATCTCGATCTCGCCGAATTTACCGTGATGACGCCCTTTCCACACACCAAAGGCTACGACGACTATCTGCGTCAAGGACGGATTTTCGATTTCGACTGGAATCACTACAATGCCGGTCAGGTAGTGTTTCAACCCAAAAATATGTCGCCCGAACGACTGCAATATCTTTACGATTACGCTTGGAAAACGTTTTACCAAGACGAAAGTCAGGAACAGAAAATGTTCAAACTGTTTTGTCAGGTTGCGCTCAGAGAAATGAACGAAGGGACTTACAGAGCAAGAGACAGGAGGCTGGCAAACAAGTCGTTTGGGAGAGAAGTGGTTAGAAAAAATTGAATAAAACAATGAAAGTATCATCAACATATTACGACGAAATTTTCGATTTCAGCGGACAGTGGGGAATGCCCTCCAAATGCGGCTTGAAAATTATTGAAAAGAACGGTAAAACTTATGTGATTGTTACCGAACTCTATCAGGACAATCCGGGCACTTCGGTAACGCAGGCCGGACGGCTGCTGCGCGACCAAATATGCGCTGCCAAAGGCTTGCAACCCGACGCGATCGTCTATCTCGAATGTACGCCCGATACCAATTCGGTGCTTTCGTTCTACGACGAGCAGTTTTTTGAAGTTATTTTCAACGATACGCCACAAGCGCAGTATCGGCAGTTGAGCAATGAGGAGGTGAGGAAGATGTTCGAGAAATGAAGAAGTAAATTCATCGCTGTCCTTATAGAAATCGCAGTCCGGACAATTAAAAAGAAATCCGCGTTTGATTTTCGATTTTCAATTAAAAATAGTACCTTTGTCCCTCATTTCAACGAAATACTAAATACAGCAACATAGATGAACGAAACAACAGTGTTGGTAAATACCATAATTGAAGCTTTACAGGAAAAGAAAGGCAAAGGTATTATCAGTATGAATTTAAGCGAGATAGACGGCGCTATTTGTCAATATTTTGTGATAGCGCAAGGAAATACGCCCACACAGGTATCTGCATTGTCGGATTCGGTTTGGGATTTGGTGTCAGACCGGTTGCACGAAAAACCGATGGGCGCTATCGGCATGAAAGAGGCGCAGTGGATCGCGATGGATTACGGAACGGTGATTCTGCATATCTTTTTACCGGCAATGCGCGAATATTATAAACTCGAAAACTTGTGGGCAGACGCCGAAATCACAGAAATACCGGATATTGTATGAGCAAACAGAAAAAAAACATGAAAGGGAACACAAAAGGAAACAACAACAATTGGATGTATTTCCTGTTGATATTGCTGTTCGGATATTTCTTTTTCTTTCAAAAAGAGACCAATCACAACAAAACGATGGACGATTGGAAAGAATTTCAGCAGTTGGTGGTCGAAAACAAATTCAGCAAAATAGCGATTGACGGCAACGAAAACCGCGCCGTCGGCACCATCAAAAAAGAATACATCAAAGAGATTTTGGGCGTGGACAGCATCATCGCCGCCTATCCGTTTTTGCCCGCGCCGGAAGGAACCGTTACGGTGAACATTCCTTCGGTAGATCGCTTCGTTGAGTTTTATGACAACAACCACATCGAAACGCCGGTGAAATATGGTGTCGGCAACGGATTGCTCATCTCTATCCTGATGAACATTTTGCCGATAGTGATTTTTGTCGGACTGTGGGTATTCATTATGCGAAAAATGTCGGGAGGCAGCGGCGGTATGTTCGGTGTCGGCAAAACCCGCGCACAGGTGTACGATAAAACGTCGCCCAACTCAAAAAAAGTTACTTTCAAAGACGTTGCCGGACTGTCGGAGGCAAAACAGGAAGTCGAAGAAATCGTCGATTTTCTGAAAAATCCGCAGAAATATACCGAGCTGGGCGCCAAAATCCCGAAAGGCGCTTTGTTGGTCGGACCTCCGGGAACCGGCAAAACCTTGTTGGCAAAAGCCGTTGCAGGTGAAGCTGATGTGCCGTTTTTTTCGCTGTCGGGTTCCGATTTCGTCGAAATGTTCGTCGGCGTGGGCGCTTCGCGGGTGCGCGATTTGTTCCGTCAGGCAAAAGCCAAAGCGCCCTGCATCATTTTTATAGATGAAATAGACGCTGTCGGTCGCGCCCGTAATCGCAATGTCAATATGGGCAGCAACGATGAACGCGAAAGTACGCTCAACCAGTTATTGACCGAGATGGACGGTTTTGGATCCAACACGGGCATCATCATATTAGCCGCTACTAACCGCGTCGATATTTTGGACAAGGCGCTACTGCGTGCCGGACGATTCGACCGTCAAATCAACGTCGATTTGCCGGAACTGAACGATCGCAAAGAAATTTTCAAAGTCCACATGCGCGATCTGAAATTAGACGTTACGGTCGATACGGAATTTTTGGCACGCCAGACGCCGGGTTTTTCGGGCGCCGATATCGCCAATGTCTGCAACGAAGCCGCTCTGATTGCCGCCCGCAACGGAAAAGCCATCGTGCAGCGCGAAGATTTTATGAATGCCGTAGATCGCATCATCGGCGGTTTGGAAAAGAAATCGAAGATCACCACCATCAACGAAAGGCGCTCAATTGCCATTCACGAATCGGGACATGCCACTTTGAGCTGGATGCTCGAACACGCCAATCCTTTGGTGAAAGTAACCATCGTGCCGCGAGGCAAAGCTTTGGGCGCCGCGTGGTATATGCCCGAAGAACGACAAATCACGACTTATCAGCAAATGCAGGACGAGATGTGCGCCACGCTGGGCGGACGCGCTGCCGAAGAACTGTTCTTGAACAAAATTTCGACCGGCGCCTCCAACGACTTGGAACGTGTTACCAAACAGGCTTACGCGATGGTCGTCTATTACGGAATGAGCGACGAACTGCCCAATATCAATTATTACGACGCTACCGGACAAGATTGGGGCTTTCATAAGCCCTACAGCGACGAAACCGCCCATCTGATCGACAAAGAAGTCAAACGAATCATCGCCGAACAGTATGACCGCGCCAAGCAAATTCTCTTGGAACATAAAGATCAACACCACGCTTTGACCGAAGTGCTGTTAGACCGCGAAGTGATTTACGCCGACGATCTGGAACATATTTTCGGCAAACGACAATGGGTGTCGCGCTCTCAGGAAATTTTAGAACAACAATCCATCAACAACCCCGACGAGGCAGCCAAAAATTTACTTGAAAACCCGCCTTCGGACGATAAAAAAGAACAAGATGCCCCGACAACCAATAAGTAATATGCTGTTGCGAACGCTGACCGGCGCGGTATATGTAGCGCTGATAGTCGCCGGTATCGTCATCCACCAATACGGATTTTTCGTGCTGTTTTCGATAGTTACAGTCTTGTGTCTGTGGGAATTTTACGGTTTAGTCAATGCACAAAAACGCACCCGCATCAATCTCTATTACAACTGTTTCGGCGGTTGGCTGATGTTTGCGGTCAGCTATCTTTATGCATCCGGCTTGTGTCCGGTAACGATCTTTTATGTCTATTTTTTATACCTTGTGGTGTTGCTGATCACCGAACTCTACGAAAAGCAGTTAGATCCTATCAGCCACGCGGCATATATTGTTTTAGGACAAGTCTATATCGCATTGCCGGTTTCCTTGCTGAATGGCATCGCCTTTTCTTTGCCGGCAGAAAACGCAGCCGAATACCGGTCTATATTTGTTCTGGCGCTGTTTGTTTTTATATGGATCAACGATACCGGCGCTTACTTGATAGGCGTCAATTTCGGCAAACATCGCCTTTTGGAACGCATATCCCCCAAAAAATCGTGGGAAGGATTCTTCGGCGGCATGCTCTTTACGCTTGCCTCGTCCTCGGTTTTTGCTTATTTTTATCCGGCATTGGCAGTCGGACAATGGGCAGGATTAGCATTGGCGGTGTCTCTGTTTGCCACTTGGGGCGACTTGATCGAATCCTTGATCAAACGCACCCTGTCGATCAAAGATTCGGGGACGGCAATTCCCGGACACGGCGGCTTTTTAGACCGTTTCGACAGTCTGTTGATCGCAGTATATGCCGTGCTGTTTTTTCTGGGCGTCTGTGTGTAAAAAAGGAGAAAAAAGATGAATACGATCAATTATGATTTAAGAAAAATAAAAGCCATAGTGTTTGACGTCGATGGCGTATTATCGCCCGATATGATTCCTTTGCATCCGTCGGGAGAGCCGATGCGCATCATTAATATTAAAGATGGATACGCGATGCAATTGGCTGTAAAACAAGGAATTATATTAGGAATTATCACTGGTGGCGACACTTTGGCAGTGCGCAAACGCTTTGAATGTCTGGGCTTTAAATATGTATATCTGAAAGCCCGCAACAAAATCAAGGAGTTTCAACACTTTATGGAACAGACCGGTTTCTCACCCGAAGAAGTCTGTTATGTCGGCGACGATATCCCTGATTACGAAGTGATGACCAAAGTCGGATTGCCTGCTTGTCCTGCCGACGCCGTTCCCGAAATCAAAGCAATAGCCAAATATATTTCGCCCAAAAAAGGCGGCGATGGCGTCGGGCGCGATATTATCGAGCAAGTGCTGAAAACGCAAAATAAATGGATGAAAGATGATGCTTTCGGTTGGTAATATTCGTTTGATCTTGGGGTCGCAGTCACCGCGCCGACAGGAATTGCTGTCAGGTATAGATGTTCCGTTTGAAGTGCGCCTGATGCCCGATGTGGACGAAAGCTATCCGGCGTCGCTGCACCGCGAAGAAATTCCGACCTACATCGCCCGCAAAAAAGCGGAAGCCTATCGCGCCTCGTTGTCCGCCGACAGCCTGCTGATTACCGCCGACACGATTGTTTGGTTAGACGGCAAAGTGTATGGAAAACCGCAAGACGAGCGCGATGCAAAAACTATGCTTTCGGTGCTTTCCGGCAGAACGCACGACGTCATCACCGGCGTCTGCTTGACCACCTTGCAGCGACAGGAAACTTTTTATGCCGTTTCGTCCGTCAGATTTGCCGAATTGGATGCCGATGAAATTGACTATTATGTCCGCCGCTACCGACCTTACGACAAGGCGGGCGCTTACGGCGTTCAAGAATGGATCGGCTATGTCGGCGTGGAACATCTCGAAGGCTCATTCTATAATGTTATGGGATTGCCTGTCAGAATGTTATATCAGAAATTAAAAACTTTTATCAACGAAAAATAAAAAATAAAACCCTTATGAAACGAATCATTTTATCTGTTGTATGCAGCCTCATCGTGTCTGTTATGGGAATGGCGCAAAATTCGGTTTTTTACAACCGTCCGTATCTGCAAAACCCTGTGGGTAATGGCATTACGATTATGTGGCAGACGACCGTTCCGGCGTACAGCTGGGTAGAGTACGGCACCGATACCCTGCACCTGCAAAAGGCTCGCACCATCGTGGATGGACAAGTGATTTGCAACAATACCCACACGAAAATCCGCATTAACGGATTGCAACCCGGTCAGAAATATTATTATCGCGCCTGTTCGCAGGAAATCAAACGCTATCAGGCTTACAACAAAGAATTTGGCGAAACGGAAACAACGCCTTTCTATTCTTTTTCCTTGCCAAAAGCAGATGCCGATAACTTTACGGCGATCATTTTCAACGATTTACACAAGCACGAAGAGACCTTGAATGCACTTTATGAGCAGGTCAAAGACGTGCCTTACGATTTTGTGGTGTTCAACGGCGACTGCATCGACGACCCTGCCGATGAAGCTATCGCACTCACGCATTTGAAGATGCAATGCGAAAAAGTCGGCGCCCACCAAACGCCGGTGTTTTACATTCGCGGCAATCACGAAATCCGCAATGCCTTTTCTATCGGGCTGCGCGAACTCTTCGACTATGTCGGCGACAAAACCTATTGCGCATTTAATTGGGGAACAACCCGCATTGTGATGCTCGATTGCGGCGAAGACAAGCCCGATACGACTTGGGTTTATTACGGGCTGAACGATTTTACGCAGTTGCGACAAGATCAGGCGGCGTTTCTGAAAACCGAATTGAAAAGTTCCGCCTTCAAACATTCCGATCGTCGTATTTTGCTGAATCACATCCCTTTATATGGGAATGGCGACGGCTATCGTCCGTGCAGCGATTTGTGGAATCCTTTGCTGCAAAAAGCCAAATTCGACGTTAATATCAGTGCGCATACCCACCGCTTTGCCTATCATCCGAAAGGCAGCAAAGCAGGAAATCCCTTTCCGGTGATTGTCGGCGGCGGACCGCAAGAGCGCGGCGCTACCGTGATGGTCTTGCAAAAACAGGGCAAAGCACTGACTTTGCGTGTGTTATCCGCGACCGGAGAAACAAAATTAAATCTTGATTTATAAAAATAGCCTATTAAAATATATTTGAGTTATGATGAAAAAAACCATAGCAGTTTGCCTGCTATTGATCAGTTTTTGCGCCGCTGCGCAAGACCGCCTGACCGGTGTGATAAAATCGGAATTAAACCGTAATTTCACCATATTGAAACAACAGCCGATACCGGCATATTATGCTTATGTACGTGTAGATGACATTCAAACGATGGAGACAGTCGCTGATCTCGGCGCCCTGCAATCGGAGGCGACGATGGATTCGCCCCGCCGTATTTTGACGGCAAGTTTGCGCGTCGGCGATTACACTTTGGACAATTCGCACGAAATCCGCGAATCGGGCTATGGCGATAACGGCGCCAATGTTGCCGGCTCGTCGATCCCCATCGAAGACAACGACCGGATTCTGAAAAATACGATCTGGCAAAGTTTGGACGAACTTTACAAAGACGCCATTCAGACCTACGAACAAGTCAAGGCAAACCTGACCGTCAAAGTGGAGCAGGAAGATAAATCGCCGGATTTCTCTCAAGAACCGGTTGCTGATTACTACGAAAAGCCGATTGAATGGAGCGCTTTGCATATAAATCCGCAAGTCTTGGAAGAAAAAGTGCGGCGTTATTCTGCCGTTTTCGACGCCAACGACCACATTTTGCAGGGCGTCGCCTATTTCACGATCACCCTTTCGCGCACACTGTTTGTCGATACCGAAGGCAGAGAAATGGCAAGCAACGACGTCAATATCCAGTTGGTTTTGACAGCGACTACTATGGCAGACGATGGTATGGGCTTGCCGCTTTATCATTCGTGGATGGGACATTCGATCGAAGAACTGCCTTCCGATGAAGAAGTAATCCGAAAAGCGCAGGAAATCAGCGCCACGCTGACAGCCCTGCGGCAAGCGCCTGTGGTAGAATCATTTACCGGTCCGGCAATCCTTTCTCCGGCAGCCGCAAGCGTATTTTTTCATGAAATTTTCGGACATCGTGTCGAAGGTTCCCGTCTGAAACAGGAAAACGATGCGCAAACCTTTAAAAAGAAAATCGGTGAATATGTATTGCCGAAAGATATTTCCGTAACTTTCGATCCGACAATCAGCCATTATAAAGGGCAACCGCTGATGGGCAATTATCATTTCGACGACGAAGGTATTCCGGCGCAAAAAGTAGAAGTCGCCAAAAACGGCAAATTGGTCAATTTTCTGATGAGCCGCACGCCGATAGAAGGCTTTTTACATTCCAACGGACACGGCAGGGGCGGTATCGGCGCCACGCCGGTTTCGCGGCAATCGAATATGTTGGTCGAATCGTCGCAAGGATTTTCGCAGGACGAACTTCTCAAACGCTTGCGCAAAGAAGCCAAATCGCAGGGCAAAAAATACGCCTATTACTTCAAAGAGGTATCGGGCGGATATACCAACACGCATCGCTATTCGCCTAACTCGTTCAATGTTACGCCTCTATTAGTCTATCGCGTCTATGTCGATGGTCGTCCCGATGAATTGGTGCGCGGCGTGAATATTGTCGGCACGCCCTTGACAATGTTTTCGCAAATAGCCGCCTGTGGCAACGAAAGCGGTATTTTCAACGGCGTATGCGGCGCCGAATCGGGTAATGTGCCGGTTTCTTGCGTCGCTCCGGCATTGCTCGTTAAACGCATTGAAACCCAGAAAAAGCCTAAAAATCAGTCGCAACCCATTTTGCTGTCCAAACCGCAATCAACTGCCGAAAAGGCAGATTTGTCGCAAGACAGTATCCTTTTTCGCGCTATCCAAACAGAAGTTCAACGCGGTCTCGACAGCTTAACGATAACCGGATTGCAACGCCCTTTCTTTATCGCCTATAACATCCGCGACATCAAGCAGTTAAATGTGTCGGCTACGCACGGAAGTCTGATGTCGCAGGAGGCGGATCATGTGCGTCGGTCGGGCGTCCGCCTGTTGATCGGAGATTATCAATGTACCGATGAAAATTTCCAAAGTACGGTCGATGGACAAGCAAGTTTGGGCGGATCGCCTACTTTGGACAACGACGAAAAAGCCCTCCGCTCAACTATCTGGAAAGATTTGGACGCCGTCTATAAAAGCGCCGCCGAAACCTATGAACAAAAGGTGGCGACCATCAAGCAGTTAAACATTCCGGCAAAAGATTTGGAATTGCCCGACTGGGATAAAACGCCGGTCGTACAGCTGAAAAATCCGCCTTTTCGGCATTTGAATTTCGACGCGGCGCCTTATGAAACCTATCTCAAAGAGGCTTCCGCCGTATTTAACGATTATCCCGAAATTTTGGATTCTTGGCTCAATTTGCAGTTGGCTGAAACGCAGGTCTATTTTTACAATACGGAAGGCACAAAATTTGTTTATCCGATCACGGTGGTGTATGTCAGAGGCGTTGTAACGGCAAAAACATCTGACAATAAGGATATTAACAGTGCATTCGCTTATACTTTCCGCCATACAGACGAATTGCCTGACTTGGCTGATTTGAAAGCCGAATGTCGTGCGTTGGCAAAAGATTTGTTGGAAAAAATCAATGCGCCGAAAATAGAAGAATCTTATTCGGGACCCGTCTTGTTTGAGGATTTGGCGGTGCCGAGCATCTTCTACGAAAGTTTCTTTTCCGATCTCTCGTTGATTGCCGTGCGCAAACCGCTGACTACCTCCGGTTTCTCTTATGGCGGCAACGGTATCGAAGAGATGATGGGCAAACGTATCACTGCCCGCGAAATCACCATAGAGGATTTGACCGGAACGCCCGAATATCAGGGGCAAGCTTTGCTCGGATATGCGCCCATAGATGCGCAGGGAGTCGTTCCGCCTGCCAAACTGACTTTGGTCGATAAAGGTATTTTGGTGGATTTGCTGAGCGATAGAGTGCCGACGCCCAAAACGCCTCATTCCAACGGACATGCTTTGTTCGACATCACGGCGGCTGAAAATCTGCATACCGGCGTGATTCGGCTTTCGGATACCCGCACGCAAGACGCCGCGCAACTGAAACGGCAACTTTTGGATCGCGCCAAAGAAGAAGGTTACGATTATGCCTATATTGTTCGGGATCTCTCGTCCGATGCACCGGACAAACTCTATAAAGTCAGTGTTGCAGACGGCTCCGAACAGCGTATCCGTGGCGCAGAACTCAATAATATCAGTTCGCAAATCTTCAAACAAATCATCGGAGTATCAGATAAAGAGCTGATATACAACACGATTGCAGGTAATCTGCTGACGGTGATTACGCCCAATGCCATTCTGTTTGAAGATATGCAGATTCAAAGCGACAGGATCGACAATTTCCAAAAGGCGCCGATTGTGCCGCAGCCGGAATAAGAGATTTTATTTCTTATACATCGCTCCATACGCTGCACAGGCTCTGTAGTCCGCGCCTTCTTTGTCCATTCCGAAGGCGTTCCGGGCGGCGGGACGGAAAATGCGGTCGTCCGAGCGCTTTGTGCCAGCGCATACGGGTTTATTTCCAGTGTTCAAACCATTTGAGTTCTTCGCCCGGACGGACAAAAAACTGCATTTCCATCTGTTCAAATTCGCGCATACGGAAAATAAACTGTCGCGCAACTATCTCATTACGAAATGCTTTGCCGATTTGCGCTATTCCGAACGGAATTTTCATTCGTCCGCTTTTTTGCACATTCAGGAAGTTTACAAAAATTCCCTGCGCCGTTTCAGGACGGAGGTAAATTTTCATTGCTCCGTCGGCAGTCGAGCCCATTTCGGTCGAGAACATCAGGTTGAACTGGCACACTTCCGTCCAGTTGCGCGTACCCGAAACAGGGCATACTGTTCCACCAATATTTTTTGATGTTATTTTTCAGTTCCACGCCGTTTTGACCGTAGTCGTAAACCGCGCCCAGCCCGTCGTAAATTTCCGACGAGGGGAAAACGAAACCGTATTCTTTGCAATGCGAAATGAGTTTTTTGAAAATTTCTTCCTGTTGAGCCATATTAAAAATTCTTATAAAAATATTCTGCAAAGTAAATGATTTTTTTTG
>JAISUM010000128.1 GCA_031272095.1 Candidatus Symbiothrix sp.
GACGAAGGCGCATTGGTAACAAACTGCGCATTTCCGGCAGCGGTAAACTGCCGCACATACTCTCCGTAGAGGTCGAAAGTTTTACCCGTACCGGTGGCAGTAATCGGCAGGTTGAAGGATGGCATATAAAACCACTCCTTCGCCGAGTTGCCAGAGGTAAGGGCAAGCCACTTGGCGCCGCTCGACGCAATATCTCCAACGGATTTCAACTGAAGCAGCGCCCCTGCAACGGGATTTTCCAACGAACCTATGGTAACTTGTGCACGTAAGGTTGTTGTTAGTAATAGAAAAATATACACTCATCACTCACCACTAATCACTATTTTTTCGTACCTTTGCAGCTCAAATCATTTAAATTTTATCATGAAACGATTAACACCTTTATTGAGACTGTTTTTTAGCATCGTATGGTTGATATACGGCGGAAATGTTTTTGCGCAATGGGCAGAATCGACGGACTCTGTTACGGTAGATATTTTGGTCGCCTATACGCCTGAAGCGGAAACTTATGCCAACAATTCGTCGTTTGGCTGTATCGATTCGCTGATTTCCCGCGCCATCACCATCACCAATACCGCCATGAGCAATTCCAACACCGGCGTAACGGTGCGATTAGTCTGTAAGTACAGAATGGCTTTGCAGGATGCATCCCTGCGCAATCCCTATTCTTTGACCGGCGCTTATGACAATCTGGGCTATGGAAACAAAGACGATTCGGACAATATCAAAAAACTTCGTCGTCAGTACAGAGCCGACCTCGTGATGGCTATTTATGTGAATAATGGTTTTGGCGCCGGCGCCGGAGTTTCTCTCCCGATGAAGGGCAATGTACCGGGAGAAGCCTTCGGTATGGTCTCTACCTCCTACGCCACCGGAACGCAATATTCGTTTGCCCACGAAGTATGCCACCTTTTCGGATGCGCCCACGACGAGGATAACGATGTAAACGAAAACTATTTCAACTACTCTTTTGGCTATCGTTTTACCGGAAACAGCGGAACAAAATACCGCACACTGATGGCGTATGCCAGCGGCAGTTATGCATCTTCGACCCGCATCCCCTACTTGTCCAGCCCTCTTTTAAGCTACGACGGAGTAGCCATCGGCAACGCCACGCACGACAATGCCAAAACCGTCCGCTGCACCAAAACGGTGGTATCCACCTTTTCCGAACAGCTCGGCGGAACGGCTGACGAACTCACCAAACATCTGATTACGCTTACCGCTACCGGCATTGAAAAATTGGCGACGACCGGCGATTTCAGTGCAAACGACGGCGGCTACCTCGCCCCCAACGGCAGCAGTTTTGTCTTCCGATTCAAAAAGGCGGCAGGCTACGACAAGCTTACGCTCTCTATCGACGGCAGTGCGCCAAGTGAGCTGACTGCCGACAATGGCATCTATTCCGTTCAGCTTGCAAATATTACTGCTGCAACCGACGTGGTCATCACGCCCATTGCTGACGGCATACACGACATCAGACCTGAAACCATAGAAAAAGTTGATTATTACGACCTGTCGGGACGCAAAGTCAAACAGCCGACACAGGGCGCATATATCGAAAAAACGCACTATCGGTCAGGCACAGTAACCTCAAAAATTATCATCAAATAAAATATATAAAAACAATGAAACTTACAGAGCAAACATGGCGCTGGTACGGACCTGACGACCCCGTCAGTCTGTCGGATATCCGACAAGCCGGAGCGACCGGCATCGTCAATGCCTTGCATCAAATTCCGAATGGCGAGGTATGGACTATCGACGAAATCAACAAACGCAAACAAATTATTGAGGCTGCCGGATTGAAATGGTCTGTCGTCGAAAGCGTGCCTGTTCACGAACACATCAAGACACAAACCGGTGATTTTCAGCGATATATTGATAATTACAAGCAGAGCATCCGCAATTTGGCTGCCTGCGATATTCGGGTGATCACCTACAATTTCATGCCGGTACTCGACTGGACGCGCACCGATTTGGCTTACACGATGCCCGACGGATCGAAAGCCCTGCGTTTTGAACGCGCCGCGATGATCGCTTTCGATTTGTTTATTCTGAAACGCCCACATGCCGCGCAAGAATATACGGCGGCGGAAACAGAAAAAGCCCGCGCCCGTTTTGCCGCGATGAGTGAAGACGAAAAACATCTGCTGACGCGCAACATCATTGCCGGACTGCCCGGCTCGGAAGAAAGTTTCACCGTCGAACAGTTTCAGGAGGCATTAGACCGCTACAAAAACACCGATGCCGACAAACTGCGCAGCAATCTCATCTATTTCTTGCGTGAGATTTGTCCGGTCGCCGACGAAGAAAATGTGCAATTGGTAATCCATGCCGACGATCCGCCTTACCCTATTTTCGGCTTGCCGCGCATTTTGAGTACCGAAGAGGATTTTCGACGCTTGGTAGAAGCCGTGCCGAATCGTTCCAACGGCTTGTGTTTCTGTACCGGATCGTTTGGCGTGCGTGCCGACAACGATTTGCCCGGTATGGTCGAGCGTTTGGGCGACAGGATTCATTTTGTGCATTTGCGCAGTACGCAACGCGATGCGGATGGCAATTTTCACGAAGCCAATCACTTGGAAGGCGACGTTGATATGTATCAGGTGATGAAACAGATTTTGCTCTTGCAGCAGCGTGAGAACCGCTCGATCCCGATGCGTCCCGATCACGGGCATCAGATGGTCGATGATTTGCGCAAAAAAACCAATCCGGGTTATTCGTGCATCGGTCGTTTGCGAGGCTTGGCTGAATTAAGGGGATTGGAAATGGGTATCGCCAAATCTATAAATCTATAAATCTATAAGTCTATAAATCTAAGTCTTATAGTCTATAACAATCAATCGGTTGTATAGCCGAAACTGCGGAGAAGGCTGTCGCGATTGCGCCAGTCTTTTTCTACTTTGACAAACATTTCGAGGAAGACTTTTTTGTCGAAGAATTTTTCGATGTCTTTACGCGCCATAGAGCCGACTTTTTTGAGCGCTTTGCCTTGTTCGCCGATGATGATTCCTTTTTGAGAATCGCGTTCGACGACGATTAAAGCCTTGATATTGATGATTTTATCGCTTTCGACGAATTGTTCGACGACGACCTCTACCGAATAGGGAATTTCTTTCTGATAATAGAGCAGAATTTTTTCGCGGATGATTTCCGTAACGAAAAAGCGAGCCGGTCGGTCGGTCAGCGCATCGGTATCGAAATAGGGTGGCGATTCGGGGATTTGCGCCTCGATCCGTTTTTTCAGGTAGTCAATATTGAATTTGTTAGTTGCCGAGACGGGGATGATTTCGGCTTGCGGCAGTAATTCCTGCCAAAGGTTCGACAGCTGTTCCAAAGACTTTTGATTGGAGAGGTCGATTTTATTAATCACAAGAATCACAGGCGATTGTACGGTTTTTACTTTTTGCAGAAAGAAATCGTTTTTGTCAATTTTTTCGACCACATCAGTAACATAGACCAGCACATCGGCATCGTTCAAAGCCGATTCCGAAGAGGCAAGCATATTTTCCTGCAATTTGTAATTAGGTCGCAAAACACCCGGCGTATCCGAATAGACGATCTGCATATCCGGCGTATTGACGATGCCCATAATGCGGTGTCGCGTCGTTTGCGATTTGGAGGTGATGATAGATAGCCGCTCGCCTACCAAAAGATTGGTCAGTGTCGATTTCCCCACATTGGGATTTCCAACAATATTAACAAAACCGGAACGATGCATTCAGAATCACTAATCACTAATCACTAACCACTAATCACTAACAGCGTACCCCCATTTCAGGTAGATTGCGCCCCAAGTGAAACCTGCGCCGAAGGCAGTCAGCAGAATTTTGTCGCCTTTTTTCAGCCGGTCTTCCCAGTCCCAGAGGCAAAGGGGGATACTTGCCGCGCTGGTATTGCCATATTTATCAATATTGATCATGACTTTATCGTGCGGAACGCCTAAATGTCCGGCGACCGATTCGATAATCCGCAGATTGGCTTGATGCGGCACTACCCAAGTGATTTCGTCTTTCGAGAGTTGGTTGCGATCTATCAGCGCATCGCAAGAAGCGACCATATTGGAGACCGCGTGTTTGAAGACGACTTTACCGTCTTGCCAGATATAATGCATCCGTTGTGCGAGGGTGTCGGGCGAGGAGGGGTTGACCGATCCGCCGCCATACATGTGCAGATATTCGGGATGGCTGCCGTCGGATTGCAAGACCGAATCAACGATGCCTATCGGTTCTGTGGTGGCTTCGACCAATGCGCAGCCGCAACCGTCGGCAAAAATCGGGCAGGTATTGCGGTCGGTATAGTCTGTAACCACCGACAGCACATCGCCTGCCAAGATCATCACTTTTTTGTATCTTCCGGAAGTTACAAGGCAGTTAGCGACTTCCAGCGCATAGATAAACCCGCCGCATGCCGCTTCCAGATCGAAAGCGAAAGCGCGAGTCATTCCGGTTTTCGCCGCCACCAAAGCGGCGGTATTCGGCAATAAATAGTCGGGCGTTGAGGTGGCAAAAATCACCGCTTCGACTTCCAAGGGGTCGAAACTGTGTTTTTTCTGCATGTTTTCGATCGCTTTTATTGCCAAGAAAGAAACGCCCTGACCTTCTTCGGGTTTCAGGATGCGTCTTTCCTTGATGCCGATGCGTTTGGTAATCCACTCATCGGAGGTATCCACTTTGGTTGAGAGTTCCGCGTTGGTCAAATGATAATTCGGAACATATCCTCCGATAGCGGAGATAACAGCATGAATCGGATTCATTGATTATACAGCGGCTTCAGCAGCAGTTTTGTCGATAATAACTTTTCCTTTATAGTACAATTTTCCTTCGTACCAATGAGCGCGGTGATACAAGTGGTATTCGCCTGTCGTGGGGTCTAATGCCAACTGTGGCAATACTGCTTTGTCGTGCGTTCTTCTTTTGTCTCTTCTGGTCTTTCCGACTCTTCGTTTAGGATGTGCCATTTTTTTCTGTCTGTTTTATTTTAATAATATATTTTTTACTTCAATGATTTCAGAGCATCCCAACGCGGGTCTGTTTTGTCTTCCTCCTCGTCGGCGATGTCTATATCTTCTTCGTAGTCAGGTTCAAAAGCGTCGCTGTCGTCGCCGTCAACCGTTGCCGAATGTTTTCTCAATTTTGCCGCCATTTGCTTGTTGCATTTGCCCGGCGCATGGACGTGCTTGATAGGGATTGCCAATGCTACAAATTCATAGAGGAACCACGCCAGATTGATGACGCCTTCCGATTCCGGCACGACGATGATTTCGTCGCTTTCTTCGGCATAGTCTTTCCCAAATTTGACGGTCAGGCGACTGGTGGTTTCGATAGGAAAATCCATATCGTCCAAACAGCGGTCGCAGGGAATCATTATTGAGCCGTTGAGTGAAAAATCCATTTGATAGGCGCCGCCGACTTTGTTGACCGTCAGTTGCACTTTGATTTTCCCGTTCTGCACGTCTTCCCCGCCGATATTGGCGAAAAAATTGCTATCCAGCAGATATTCAATGACTTGCTGATCCTGCTGCATGCCTTTTAGATCGACTTTGTATGTATCAAACTTTCCCAATGTGTTTTATTTTATAAAAAAACCGCGCAAAGGTAGTCATTTTTTCCGACAAAGACAAAAATTTTTGCGGATAACTTTCACTTTGTCGTTTTTTTTGTGTATTCGGGCGGTTATTTTTCGGCTGTCAGGAGCGATTTAAATTCCGGCAATGCGTTTTCAAACAGGGCGACTGCTTCGTCTAATGCGCCGTGATATTCGCCGCCGGAGGCATTGAGATGTCCGCCGCCGCTGAAGACTTTTCCGGCAAACTGGTTGGTCGGAAAATCGCCTTGCGAGCGCATCGACACTTTGATCAGGCTTTCTTCTTCGCGGATAAACACCGAAAAAATCACATTTTCGATGCTCAACGGCATATTGACAAAGCCTTCGGTATCGCCGCGTTTCCACTGAAAACGATGTTCTTCTTCTTTGGTCAGCACGATCAGCGCGGTGCGATATTCGGGGTAAATCTTCATTTTTTCGTACAGCACATAGCCTTGCAAACGCATTCGATTTTCGGAATAGGTATGAAAAACTTTGTTGTAAATAGCGTCTTTGTCGATGCCTTTTTCGAGCAGTTCACCTATAATATAATATATATGCTGATCGTTGGAGTTGAAAGTGAAGGCGCCGGTATCGGTCATCATTCCGGTATAAATACATTCGGCGCAGGGCAAAGTCAGGTAATCGAACAAGCCCATGCGACAGATAAAACGGAAGATCAGCTCGCTGGTCGAAGAAATTTCGGGATGCGAAATCGTCAAGTCGCAAAACAGGTCGGGCGCGGGATGGTGATCGATCATGATTTTTTTTGCGGACGACCGTAAAACCGGCGTCGCCAATCGATCGATACGCTTCGGCGCATTAAAATCCAAACAGAAAATCAGTTCGGCAGCGTTAATCAGTTCCGTTGCCTCATTTTCTTTCCATTCATTGATAATAATATCTTTGGCAGAAGGCATCCATTTCAGAAACGCCGGAAAATTGTTCGGCACAATCACATTGACCGATTTGCCGAGTTCCGACAAGAAATGATACAGCGCCAACGACGAGCCAATCGCATCGCCATCGGGACAAATATGGGTAACGATCACGATATTATCATACTTATCCACCCATTTCATGGCTTGCTGAATCTGTTGTTCAGGAATTATTTTATTTAGCATAATGATAAATTTGGGTGCAAAGGTACGAAAATTTTTTTAATAGTGATTAGTGGTGAGTGATTAGTGATTAGTGATTAGTGATTAGTGATTAGTGATTAGTGATTAGTGATGAATGACCGCGTCATTCCGCGCTTGACGCGGGATCCCCTACAAAGACCACATTTTACCTCATCACAAACAAAACAACCTCAGTAGCCGATTATGATCCGTGTTTCATCCTCCCTACCTCATTCAATGTTGAAAATGAAGTAATGAGGTTGATGTGTGTGATGAGCAATTCCCTGCGCTACTGGGGTTGTTTCCGCAAGGCATACGCGCCGGCTAATGCCACAAGGCAGAGAAGTCCCCCGCCCACCGGCACCGTCGGCGGGGTGGTCGGATTGCTGATACGCAGGCTGCCCGATTCTTCGCGTGGCGTCGTTAGGGGGACATGCTTGCCCCAGTTTTCGGTGCGTTGTTTGATACTTGCGCGTTCTGTATCGCGCGTTACTCTCTCTCCAAATGCAAATGAGCTGCCTGCGGCAAGGGCAATTGCGATAGCTGATAATATTATCTTTTTCATATATTTTTCCTCACCCCCAGCCCCTCTCCGTGCCGGAGAGGGGAGTAGTGAGTGCGTTTAGACCTCACCCCTTGGTGAGGAGTTGTTAGTATTTCTGTTTTTTCACTGATGAGGCTGTCTCAAAAGTAGAAAAGCCGCGTCATTCCGGCGAAATCCGGAATCCTATGAAGTGAAAGTTACCGTTACATATTCCGCGTCGTGAAATTCCGCACTCGGAAATTCGATGATATAGCCTGTATGGGGCGCCCATGTCGGCTCAAAGCGAAACAGATTGGCTTCGCCGTCGTAAGTAGCGAGGAAAAAAATTGTCGTAAAAGGCATTTTCCGTGTCGGCATCAACAAATTCATTAGGGTCGTAGGGAACAACTTCCGTGCCGATATAGGGAAAGCTCTCGACCGTGATGACGCCGTCGTTCACGAGGACATGCGCGATATCGAACGGGAACCCGATGGGGTGCCATTGGTCGGTGGCGAAGGTTTTGACTACTTTGGCAACGCCGTCGGGGTGGAAGTCATAGGGGGATATCGAGTATCCGCCTTCGCGGAAGACAAGGTTGGTTTCGCCGTTCGGCTGCTCGGAGCCGTCTTTCTGTTGCATTTCCAATTCGGAGGCTTGCCATTCGTAGGCGCCCATGTCGATAGCGCTGCCGACCTCACGCGGATTGCCTGCCAAATCCTCGTCGGAGGTGATGATATCCGATCCGTCATTGCCGCCGGTGTTGATTGCCGGACTGTTTGCGGTGAGCGTGCCGTCGTCGTTCAAACCGAGCGTGGCGTCGCGGCGAACAAGAATATTGCCGACGCTTTCCGGATGGGCGCCGTGATAGCTGTTCGACAAGGTGTTTTTGACAATGACGTCATCGACAGTATAATCTATCAGCGTAATATCATCAGCGTTATGCGATTCGAACCAATTATTTCCATTGTCTGGGTTATCTATAATACAGTTAATAAATTGCACCGACCATGGCACGTCAGGATTAGTCGTCATCGACAACATATTGCCTATAGGAGTAATTGCACCGATACCGGAAATGTAACCATTAGTTGTGTTCTCATTCCCAATAAAGGTAGTGTTCACTGCCTTCATTGATCCTACATATAGAAGAATCACACAATAATCGCTCGTATTGTCTTTGAAGATACAATCTTCAACCGTGAGGTATGACGACCTTAAGTCGATCATTCCACCTATAGTCATAGTATTTAGGTCATGGATTCCATAATTTTCCTTAAAGATGGAATGACGAATGTTTACATTACTTGTATTTGTACCACTGGATATAACAATAGTGTTGTGTTCAAAATTACAATAGTCAATATTCAGGTTGGTGGCATTTATATAGATTGGTTTTTCTGTGTCCACAAAACTAACATGCTCGATGCTAACGTTAATTGTCTGCTACATAGCGTATATATTAAACAGAGTTCCCCCAAATCCAGGCCAAACTTTCGCACCTGTGGCGTTAAGCGTGGCGTTGTTAATACCCGTAATCTTTACGTCGCGACTAATACCGATTACCATTTGAATGGTGATGGCGCCGTCGATGGTAACGACTGGTTCTTCGCCATGAACAATCGCGTTGTACAACTCGGCTTCGGTGCGACAAACTACTTGGGCAGACAAGCCCCACAATCCCCCAATGGGAGAAAACAAAATGGCAATCAGAAAGATTGCACGAAACAGAGTGGCGCTCCATCGCCGCTCTACACTCTTACTAAAAAAATACTTTACTTTCATGTTTGTTGTTTATGTTAATAATAAATTAATAAATTGCGCAAAAAAAAAGGAACACACACAGCAAAAGCCGGGCATGTTCCTCAAAAATCGGTTATGAATTATATTGGAGGTTAGTGTTGTTGTATGTATGTATGTGCGATGCAAACAACAGATACGGCAATATTTGCGGCGATACGGTATATCATTATATTAATCATTAAAAATAAAAATCGTAAATACGGCGGCAAAGGTACTATACTTTTTTGATATGTACAAATTTTCGGGGGATTTTTTTTGATTTTTACTGATAGTTTACTACTGTGGTCGTTTTGTTTGTGATGAGGTGAAAATGAGGTTTGTGTTTGCGTCATCCCGCGCTTGACGCGGGATCCACCTCTCCGGTACGGAGATGGGGTCGGGGGGTGCGGACGCACACTCGCAGGGCTGCCAACTCGGCGCGGATGTGTGCGAGTTGGCGTTGGGGGATGCGCAGTTGCATACGACAAGCATTGTCGAAATCTTGCGAAAGGATGTGCAGCGAGGCGTCTTTGATGATTTTCATCACTGCGTTGAGTTGGGGGTATTCAAATTGGATGAGGAGGTCTGATTCGAGATCTTTTTCGACAATCGTTGCCGCTTGGATGGCTTCCTGCGCCGCTGTCCGGTAAGCGACAATCAGACCGGAAGTTCCCAACTTGACGCCGCCGAAATAGCGCACGACCACGATGAGAATATTGGTCAGGTGGTGGGAATGAATCACGCCGAGAATCGGTTTTCCGGCGGTGGACGACGGCTCGCCATCGTCATTGACACGGAATTGCGTGCGGTCGGCGCCCAAAACGTATGCCCAACAGACATGCCGCGCATCGTAGTATTGTTTGCGGAAATCGGCAACTGCCGCCTTGACTTCTTCCGGCGTCGTTACCGGCAATGCGAAGGCTAAAAATTTGCTGCGTTGTTCGGAATAAGCGCCTTCCGCCCGACCGGTGATGGTGTTGTAAGTATCCACGAAAAGACTGACTGTCAGATGATTTCCAACTCGTCCGATGCGATCCAACCGACATTGCCGTCGGCGGTTTCGATTTCGTTCCAATCGCCCAGACGATTTTTAATATCGACTTTAGTGCCTTCGTGCAGGATGAACAAATCGGTGCCGCTGACGTCCGGCGTACTTTTGATCGTTGTAGTCGGTGCAAAAATGATGGCGGTGTGCCGGACGGTCAATTCTTTTTTCTGCCGATAAGCAAAAATATTGGCGAACACGGCACCGGTCAGAAAAAGCAATCCGAAATAGAATCCGATTTTTTTCAGGGCAATCCGACGGGCAAAAAAGAAAACGAACATGCCAACGATGAACGCAATGAATGTGGCAATCGCCGTTCCTGCCCACCGATTGGCGCTGTATCGATTTTTGATGGCGTTGAAGACGGTGGTGAGGAAAAATTCGTCCACCGGCTCGATCTTATCTACTGTTTTCGATTGCACAAAAGCCAGATTGTAACGGACGTCTTTGTCTGCCGGATCTAACAGCAGGGCGCGTTCATAATTCAAAATTGCCGGCGCTATGCGGTTCAGGCGGTAATAGGCATTGCCCAAATTGTAATAGACGGTTACCGATGCGCCATTATCCGCCAAGATCTGTTCGTAAAGTTTGACTGCTTCTTCGTAGTTTTTGTCGGCATAAGCTGCATTAGCCTCATCCACAACCGATTGTGCAAACAATGTTTGGGCGATGCTCGCTACAAGTAATAATATTACAGTACAGATAGGTCTCATAATTCATTATTTTTTAATAGTATTTTCCATTTTATCTATCACGTTCACCATCGATTGATAGAGTTCGTCCATCGTTCCGCCTGCCTGCGCCGGTGCATAACGCGCAAATTCGGCAGTTGTCAGAATCGTTTTGAACTGTTCGATCAATGCTGTGTCGGCGCCATAGCGCAACAATTCCGTTTCGACATTCTCTTTGGTCAGATTGGCGACAGGAATGGTCAGTTTATCGCTCAAATAGCCCCAAACGGCTTTCAGCGCTTCGTCGTAGAAGGCTTCCCATTGATTGGTTTTCAAATATTTTTGAGCGGTTTTCAAACGTTTGGAGGCTACTTTGTTTGCTTTTTTCGTCCGCACCAAAGCCAAATTGGCATTTTCGGCAACCTGTTTTCGGTACACCAAGAATACGATGATAAAAATGATCGTCGGAATCAGGAAAAACAGCCAGTAAGTTGTCGTTCCGAACAGGAAATTGCCCTGATGAAACTGCGGAGGATCGGTACGGATGTGGCGAATATCGGCGCCCACAAACCGAATGTCTTCTTTGGTGGCGCCCGTAACAACCGGAGCCGTCGCGCCGCCGCCTGCACCCTGCTCTACTTTCAGATGATATTCTTCGGTAGATAAAGTTTTATAAGCGCCGATTTTCAGGTCGAAATACGACAGTTGCGCACTCGGAATCGTAAAATTGCCTGCATAGCGCGGCACGGCGTAGTATTCAATGGTTTTTGTTCCCGAAACGCCGCTCGTTGTTACTTTTGTGCTGACGTCGATTTTCGGATCATAGACTTCAAAATCGTTAGGGAAGACGATTTCCGGATTTTTCAGCAGCTTGATATTGCCTGCGCCCGACAGCGTCAGTTTGATCGTAACCGGCTCATTGGTTTTCAGTTCTTTGGTGCTGATAGACGAGGTCATTTTATAATCGCCGACAGCGCCCGAAAACGACGCCGGTTTGCCTGCGGGCAAAGGCTTGACGGTGATGGTCGTGCCTGCCGAAGTGATCGGTTTTTTGACTTGCGTATAAGTATCGAACATATCAAAAATGCTGCGAGAACGCGCCTGAACACGCTGCTGCACGACTGCCTCGTATTTTCCCGTGCCGATGCTCAACTTGCCCGACCGTTGCGGATAGAGGATACATTGTTTCAAAACGACTGTCCGGTAGTTGCGTCCCTGATAGTTTTCCAACGACATTTGTTTGTTGGTCGGCAATTCGATATCTTGTGCGATAAAGCCTTCAAATTCAGGAAATTTCATTGCTTCAAACCCGCTGACATTGAGGGTAGTATAGAGTTTGAAAGTTACGAGAAAGCCTTCGTTTTCATAGACCGACGATTTGGAAACATGCATTCTGATAAAGAGGTCTTCGCCGGAAATACTGCCGCCCGACGACTCCTGCACGGCTTCGTCCTGCGCGGCTTTGGCATTGGCGTTGGCGGCTTGTGTCGATTGGTCTTGCGGCAGCACCGACACTTTCAATTCGTTGGATTTGTATTCGCTGTTACCAACTTTGATGGTGGCTGCCGGAATGGTGTATTCGCCTTCTTTTTCGCCCATCAGCACAAAAGTATAGACCTCTGTTACTTGCGAAGTCATCGTGCCGTTGATATTCGACGACGACATCCCCCGCGACGACAGCGAAGGTCCGTACAGCTGTTTCAGACCGGTAACATTGGGCAGCACGGGATTGTTGCCATGCTCGCCGGAAGTGGTCAATGTATAATTGACGCGAAACTGTTCGCCGATGACGACCGCTTTCGGGGCGGAGGCTTTGAACGAGATTTGCGCGAATCCGCTGATAGAGACGGCGGCAAAAAATAACATTAAGTAGCGTTTCATATTACCAGTTTTTATCTGTTTTTCTTCGTTTTTGTTGTTGCTGCTGTTGCATTTTGACTTTTTCCTGCGTATCTTTTTCTTCCTGCATCATTGCATCTAAGATTTGTTCGGCGTTTTCTTTGCTCATTTGCGAATTATTTTGCTGCTGGTCTTGTTGCTGTTGATCTTGTTGCTGTTGATCTTGATTTTGCTGTTGGTTTTGTTGCTGTTGATCTTGATTTTGCTGTTGATCTTGTTGCTGATTTTGATCTTGTCCGTTGTTTTGCGAATTTTCCAACAGTTTTTGTGCCAGCGCCAGATTGTAGCGGGTTTCATCGTCTTTCGGATTCAGTCGCAAAGCGTTTTTATAGGCTTCGATGCTGTGTTTCAGCGCTTCGGGATTGTCCTGTCCGGTCTGCTGATCTTTGCGTCCGACTAAAAACACGTTGCCGACATTGTGCCAGGTTTGGGCGAGTTTGGTCTTATCTGTTTCGTTATTGACGATGGCTTGATACTGTTCTAACGCTTCCTGCCCTTTGCCCTGTTTGTAGAGTGCATTGCCCAGATTGTAAGCGCCTTCTGTCGAATGGGCGTTGGCGGCGATGGCTTGCCGATATTTCACTTCGGCGTCGGTATATTTTTCCTGTTGATAGGCTTTATTGCCGTCGCGGATGTCTTTGCGCACCTGTTTTTGCGCCCAAGCGCCACCGATCATCATCCACAATACGATTCCTGTAAATATAATTCTTTTCATATCTTAACTGAACAATTTAATTCTACTTAAAACGTGATTTTTTCGTTCCATAATGACAAATTCAAGGAGCAACAAAAACAGCAGCAGCCAAGCCGGAATTGCGTATTTTTCGTCGTAAGAAGAATAGACTTTGCTTTCGACTTCCGATTTGGTTTTCTTGTCCAATTCCTTTTGCAGGGCTTTGAGAGCGTTGTTTGTGTTGTCGGTACGGGCATACATTCCTCCTGCGGCGATGGCGATTTCCTGTGCGGTTTTTTCGTCTAATTTGGTCAGGATCATATTGCCGTCTTTGTCTTTCATATAGCCGTTGCCGCTGGGAATCGGGCGTCCTTCCAACGAGCCGATTCCCAAAACGTTGATGCTGATGCCTTGTTTGGCGGCTTCTGCTGCCATCATCACGGCATTGTCTTCGTGGTCTTCGGCGTCGGTAATCAGGATGATGGTTTTTTCGGCGTTTTCATTGGGCGAGAAGGATTTCATTGCCAACGAGATGGCAGAGCCGATAGCCGTTCCCTGCGTCGGCACCATTGCCGTACTGATCGAATTGAGAAACATTTTTGCCGAAATATAGTCGGAGGTGATCGGCAACTGTATGAAGGCGTCGCCTGCGAAGACAATCAGTCCGATTTTGTCGTTCTGCAAATTATCGACCAAGCGCGAAAGGATCTGTTTTGCCTTGTCTAAACGGGTCGGGTTGATGTCGTCGGAAAGCATCGAATTAGACACATCCAAACAAACCATCACCTCGATGCCCTGCTTTTTGACGGTTTCCAATTTGGATCCGAATTGTGGTCCGGCGATGACCAAAACGAACAATCCGAGGCATACCCATGCGATCCAAAATTTGACATATTGTTTGCGCAACGCCAGATCGGGCATCAGTTCGCGCAACAAGCGCATCTCGCCCAAGCGTTTCAAGTCGCGTTTTTTGCTCCGCATATAATACAGGAACAATCCCAGCATCACCGGCAGCAGCAACAACAGATATAAGTATTCGGTACGTTCAAATCGAAACATAATTTTTTAATGAATTAGGGGTAAAACATTACGGCACACTCCTCAAAAGGGTATATCGTGTTAATAATTCGCCCAGAAAACAAGCCAAACCCATCAGTGCAAACAGCCAAAAACTTTCATACTTTTTGCTGTATTCCTGTATGCTCATTTTCGTCTTTTCCAACTGGTCAATCTCTTCGTAAATATTTTTCAGCGCCGCCGTATTGGTCGCTCTGAAATAGAGACCGCCGGTTTGTTGTGCAATTTTGGTCAGCACTGCTTCGTCGATTTCCACCGGCATCTGTCCGATGACCGTACCGCCCATCGGCGATGGAAAGGGATAAGGCGCCATTCCTTGTGTGCCTACGCCAATAGTATACACCCGAATATTGTAGGCTTTGGCGATTTCGGCAGCCGTTACGGGAGCTATTTCGCCGCGATTGTTGGTGCCGTCGGTCAACAGGATGATCACTTTCGATTTTGCCTGACTGTCTTTCAAACGGCTCACTGCCGTCGCCAAACCGTGTCCGATAGCGGTTCCGTCTTCGATCATGCCGCATCTGACGTCTTTCAGCAGATTGAGCAGCACGGCGTGGTCGGTTGTCAGCGGACATTGCGTAAAACTTTCTCCGGCAAACAACACCAAGCCGATATTGTCAGTTGTCCGCCCGCTGATGAACGAGGCGGCGACTGTTTTTGCCGCTTCGATGCGGTCGGGTTTCAAGTCTTGCGCCAGCATCGAGGTCGAAATATCCAATGTCATCACGATGTCGATGCCTTCCGTAGTGGTTGTATTCCAATTGCTGGTCGTTTGCGGACGCGCCAAAGCGACAATCAGCGCTGCAATGGCAACCGTGCGCAGCAGAAAAGGCAGATGTCGCAAATAAATTTTGATCGTTTTCGGCGCTTTCCTAAATCCTTCCGATGACGACAGTCGCAAACTTGCCTGTGTATTTCGTTGCCGAAAAATATACCATGCCAGCATCGGCAACAGGAGCAGCAACAACAATAAATAATAAGGATGTGCAAATGTCATTTTTCAATCGGTGCTATAGGGTTCGTATTTTCTTCTTCACTCGCTTGGTCTTCCGAGGGCGGCGCCGGAATGGTGTTGCTCACGAACTGATAGGCATTGTTCATGCTCGATTCGTTTTCTTCCGGAAGCGGCTGATATTTGGCAAATTTGACGAAATCGGCTAACAGCAACATTTGTTTCAGATGAGCATAGACGTCTTTTGCATCGGCGATGCCCTGCAATGCCTGCAAAGTCTGGTTGGAGGTCATTTCCGGCGCGTCGATCCCGAATCGCTCGTCAATGTATTGGCGGATGGTATCGGTCAGCCGTGAATGGTATTCTTTTTCCTTGCCGTGTTGCCACAGATGTTCCTCTTTAATATTGTCTAATGATTGCAAAGCCCTGACATGCGGCGGCAAATAGATTTCCGTCTCTTTTTTCAGCGGAATGATCGGCTTTTTGTTGATGATGCGGATAGCGATATAGACCGCCAGCACAATCAGCAAATAAATCAACAGTGCGATGCCTGTCGGAATCAAATAATCCGTCCAGACAAATTCGGGTTTCATCACGTCTTTGATGTCATAGAAATTGCCTGACTCGACATCCGCCGGCAAGGTTGAAACTTTCAACGCCAAATCGTTGGAATAGACCGTATCGGCGTCGATAATCGCCACGAAAGGCGGCAACAGATACAAAGCCGAATCAAACGAGGTGATCAGGTAGTCGTAGTTATATTGCACCCGTCCGTTGCCGATGTCGGTCGTATCCGGCTGCGAGATATTCAGCACCTCGATGCCTGCCGTCAAAGTATCGGTGATGAAAGGCAATTGCACGCGACTGTCTTTGTTCGCCGCAAGTTCCAAATGCAATGCCGTTTGTTCGCCGATCAGGATTTGTGCGGAATCCATCGTCGCTTTGAAAATCGCCGTTTGCGCATACGAGGCAAAAGACAGGCAAATCGCTGAAAACAATATGGTTATTTTTTTCATAAATCAACTCCTTTGATGAAACAGATTCAATAAGGCTTTCACATAATCGTCGTCGGTTTGGATGGACACCGAATCCACGCGGCTCTTGGTGAAAGCGTTCAACATCGCGGTTTGTCGCCCCGCCCACCATTGTGCGTAAGCCTGACGCACTTTTCCGACGGAGGTATCAACCCATTCTTCTTTGCCCGATTCGGCGTCACGGATTTTCATCAGTCCGACATTCGGCAACTGCGATTCGCGCTTGTCATAGACTTGAATTGCCACCACATCGTGTTTGCGGTTGGCAATGGTCAAGGCATGAACATAGTCATTGCGGTCGATATAATCCGAAATCAGGAAGGTCGTACAGCGTTTTTTAATAATATTGGTGAGATATTGCAAGACCTGCGCAATGTTGGTATCGGTGTTTTCCGGCTGAAAATCAATCAGTTCGCGAATGATATACAAGATATGTTTCTTGCCTTTTTGCGGCGGGATAAATTTCTCGATTTTATCGGAAAAAAATATCACCCCGATTTTGTCATTGTTTTGTATCGCCGAAAATGCCAAAGTCGCCGCAATTTCTGTCGTAATGTCCTGTTTCATAGCGCCGACGGTGCCGAAATTTTTACTGCCCGACACGTCTATCAGCAACATCACCGTCAGTTCGCGCTCTTCTTCAAACACCTTGACGTAGGGTTTGGAATAGCGAGCCGTAACGTTCCAGTCGATGTCGCGGGTATCGTCGCCATAGGAGTATTCGCGCACTTCGGAGAATGCCATCCCGCGTCCTTTGAACGCCGAGTGGTATTGTCCGGCGAACACATTGCGCGACAAACCGCGTGTCTTGATCTCAATCTGTCGGACTTTTTTTAATAATTCGCTTGTTTCCACTTCGTTATGGCACCTCTACTTTGTTCAGTATTTCACTGATGATCTCTTCTGTCGTCAGATTGTTGGCTTCTGCTTCGTAGCTCAAACCGATGCGATGACGCAGAACGTCGAAACAGACTGCCCGCACGTCTTCGGGGATCACATAGCCGCGTCGTTTGATGAAGGCATAAGCGCGAGCCGCCAACGCCAAATTGATACTTGCACGCGGAGATGCGCCGAAAGAAATCATTCCTTTCAGATTTTTCAAGCCGTGTTCTTCCGGGAATCGGGTAGCAAACACAATATCGACGATGTATTTTTCGATTTTTTCGTCCAAATAGACTTCGCGGACAATTTTGCGGGCTTCGAGAATCTCTTCTTTTTTCAGCACCGGCTTGATTTGTTTGGATTCGCCGCCGATATTCTGACGAATGATCTGTTTTTCTTCGTCTTTTTTGGGGTAATTGATGATGACTTTCAGCATGAAGCGATCCACTTGCGCTTCGGGCAAAGGATAGGTTCCTTCCTGTTCGATCGGGTTTTGCGTCGCCATCACAAGGAAGGGTTCGGGCAGCTTGTAGGTCTGTTCGCCGATGGTTACCTGCCGTTCCTGCATGCCTTCCAAGAGGGCGCTTTGCACTTTTGCCGGAGCGCGGTTGATTTCGTCCGCCAACACAAAATTGGCGAAAACCGGTCCTTTTTTCACCTGAAATTCTTCGTTTTTCATGCTGTAAATCATCGTACCGATGACGTCCGCCGGCAACAAGTCGGGCGTGAATTGAATCCGGCTGTACTTCGCATCTATCAACGAAGCCAAAGTCTTAATCGCCAAGGTCTTTGCCAATCCCGGAACGCCTTCGAGCAAGATGTGTCCGTCGGAAAGCAGACCGATCAGCAGCGATTCTACCAAATGTTTTTGTCCCACAATCGTCTGATCCATCCCTTGCAAAATCAAGTTGATGAACCCGCTTTTACTTTCGATTTTGTCGTTCAAAGCACGAATATCTACCATTTCATTCATATAATTAACTATTAATGTTTAGAATTTCTGTTTTTAGGCTGCAAAAGTAAGAATGTTAAATTTTTATTGAAAGAGTTTCGCCGTTAAAAATCATTAAACTAACTATTTTTATATCTTCGTGCGCGTCAAACCCAAAATATTCACTATCTTTGCAGCTACTTAAATAATTAAAACAATCATGAAACGAATAAAATCTGTTTTTGTTGCATTTTTATGCATATTTATAACGAGCCTTGCTGCCAATGCTCAAGGTTTGAACGCCTTCCAATTGCCTAACGGTTTGCGGGTCTTCGTGTGGGAAGACGCCAATGCATCAGACGTCTATGGAATGGTCGCCGTCGATGTCGGTTCCAAAGACGACCCGTCGGAATATACCGGTCTGGCGCACTATTTGGAACACATGATGTTCAAAGGCACGTCTAAAATCGGCGCTATGGACTGGAAACATGAAAAACATGTGTACGAACTGATCATCGCCAAGTACGACGAAAAAGCGCAGACAACCGACCCCGTCCGACGCAAAGAATTAGACAAAGAAATCAATATACTGACGCAGACGGCGGCAAAATACAGCGACTCCAACGAGTTTTCCAACCTGTCGCAAAGCATCGGCGGTTTCGGTCTGAACGCCGGAACCTCGTGGGACTGGACGATCTTCTTCAATTCATTCCCGCCCAATGAAATCTATCGCTGGCTCGAACTCAATTCCGAGCGGCTGATCGATCCCGTCTTCCGCGCTTTTCAGCCCGAATTGGAAAATGTGTACGAAGAATACAATATGTATTTCGACAATCAGGGACGTCGGATGCAGGAACTGATATTGGCAACCATTTTCCCCGGACATCCCTATTCGCGCAGCATTATCGGCTTGCCCGAACACCTGAAAAATCCGCAGTTGAGCCAACTGACCTCTTTTTATAATAATTGGTATGTTCCGCAAAATATGATTTTAGTATTGTCGGGCAATGTGAAAACAAAAGAAATCTTGCCGATGATCCGCAAAACTTTCGGACGCTTGGAAACAAAACCTGTCGGCGAGCGCAAACATTTTCCCGAAATCGCGCTGCAAGGACGCAAAGAAGTCAAAGCCAAAATTGCGCCCTATCCGATGGTGGTCTTGGCATTCCCCGGCATCACGTCGTCAAGCGAAGAAGATATTGCACTGGAAATCGCCACGTCTATCTTGTCTAACAGCGACCAAACCGGTCTCTTGGATAAGTTGGTGGTCGATGGCGACATCAGCGCCGCCTCCGCAAGTAACCTTTCGCTGAAAGAACGGGGCAGCATCCTTATCGAAACAATACCCTATTACGACGTCAATCAGCGGCGTTATGAATCGGTGAAAGCAACCGAAAAACAAATCTGGAAAGAAATCAAAAAATTGCAGGACGGACAATTCGACGACTGGTTGGTGGAATCGATTAAAAACCAACTCAACCGCAATTTCGATCTCACAATGGAATCCAATTCTTCCCGCGCAGAAATGATTATGAACACCGTTTTCGCAGGACAAGACATGAGCCGACTGCTGAATTACAAAGAGTTGGTCGTCTCCGTTAGCACCGAACAAATCAAAGCCGTCGCTAAAAAATATTTCGGCGCCAATTATTACGCCATTCTCTTGGACGAAGGGAAGCCCGACAAAGGCAAAGATTTGGAAAAACCGGAATATGAACCGATTACCTCCGTGCGCGATCAGGTCTCCGAATATACAAAAGCCTTCAACCAAATGTCGGTCAAATATGCACAACCCGCGTATGCCAAGTTCGACGATGTGATTGTCAAACCGATGAACGACCGATCTAAACTCTATTATTCAAAAAATACCGAAAACGACATCTTTTCTATGGTGATCAAATTCGGCGTCGGCACCGAAAAAATGCCCAAACTGAAATATGCCGCACCTTTGGTCAATAATGCCGGAATTATGGGCAGTATGGAAGCGCAGGAAGTCAAACAAACATTCAGCAATCTGGGAACAACCTGCCGCTATCAGGTGGACGACAACTACCTGTCGGTCGTTTTGTACGGCTACGAACAGCATCTCGAAGCAGCTTGCCGGTTGATGACACGCCAAATCCTCTTCCCAAAATTAGACGAGAAACAGATGAACGGCTTCATCGGCAGCGAATTTCAGTCGCGCATTTTGGAAAAAGAAGACAACGATATGCTGGCGGACGCACTCGAAGAATACCTGCTCTATAAAGACAAATCGGAATATATCGACCGCTTGTCTTTGGAAGACGTTTTCTATCTGACCATCAGCAATCTGACCGGCGAATTTCAACGCGCCACCGACTACGAGGCGGAAATCCATTACACAGGCGCCTTGCCGATAGATGAAGTATATCGGATTTTAAGCGCCAACCTGCCGCTGAAACAGGGCGAAAAAGAAACGACCTCGCCGGAAGTGAAAGATCGTGTCGATTATACGGAAAATACCGTCCTGTTCCTGCCCAACAGCAATGCCAAACAAAGCTCCATCGGTTTCTTTATCGAAGGCGACGACTATCACCACGCGACCGACCCCTATCAGGATGCCTTCAATCAGTATTTTAGCGGCGGTTTCAGCGGATTGGTATTGCAGGAAATACGCGAATTTCGCGCTATGGCATACCACGCCGACGGTCATATCTACCGTCCGCCGGTCGAAAACAAGAAAGACTTTTTCCTCGGATACGTCGGCACACAAGCCGATAAGACAACCGATGCCATCGCTGTCTATATGGATCTGCTGACCAATATGCCGAAATATCCCGACCGCTTGACAACCATCAAAAGCTTTCTGAAAGGAACAGCCTCCGTCGAAAAACCGCAATTCCGGTCAATCACCCAGCAATATGCCGCTTGGAAACGCAGAGGCTATACCCAATCGCCCGCCGAAACCAATGCCGCCGCCATCGACCAACTGACTTTCGACGACATTGTCCGCTACTACGATCAACACATCAAAGGACGCCCCATCGTCATCGCCGTCGTCGGCAATCCTAAAAAAATCGACGAAAAAACCCTCGCACAATACGGCAAAGTCGTCAAACTCTCCACCGGAAAAATCTTTAAATAGTGATTAGTGGTTAGTGATTAGTGATTAGTGGGGGACTGATAGTATCATTCCGGGTGATGCTATCAGTAAAAAAAGCCCCTCATGGCGGAATTGATCCGCTATCCCCCTGATTAAATCACGCCAATCAGCTTAATCTTATGGAAATCAAGCTTCAAACAAAGCGAATTTTGTATTTTTTAATATTTTAGCACAATGTTTAACTGAAAAATTTTCAAATACATATATAAATATCAAATCTATTATGTACCTTTGTACCCTGAATAGCGTATAAGTTATATGGAATGTCTTAGGACAATCAAAGATTGAATCAAAAACTTGTATCTAAGATAACGAATTTAATTTATGTATTCATCGCTTATTTAATTAATGATTGAAAGTTCAGTTAGGATATTTATTAATAAAGAAAAAGGATATGAGAAGAAGGTTATACTTTTTAGTAGTGTGTTTAGGCTTACTGCAATTCACAAGCAGTTATGCGCTTGAAGCCGTGCCGGTGGTATCCAAAGGACAGATGGTCAATACCGGAGAGCTCCGCATGAGCGGAATCCACTTGAAAGCCACCACCCCTGCGCACGATGAAACCATTGATGGCAATGTGATCCATTTCCCTGAAAATTTAAACAACGGCGTTCTCGTCAATCGCTATGTCGGCCCAACCCAACGTCCCGATACGATGATTCTGCTCACCGACACGATGTTCTTCTACACCGACTCGGTTACCTGCGGCATTTTTCTCCAAAGAGAAAACAACAGCCTCTCGTTTGATTCCGTGGGTATTCCTACCACCCATCCGGTAGCAACGGCGGCAGTTATCAAACGATTCACATCAACGGGCAAATACGACGCCACTTCTTTCCCATTTCCGATACCGCTGGCAAATATCAAAACAAAGCATAACTTGCGCGTCTGGTACTATGATGCTTACCACAGATCGCAAATTACTGTCGGAGATGGAGGAGCAGCTAACTGGGTACAAGTTAAAAGTGCTTACGGTCCGCTCAAAGCAGGCGTCGGTTATTTAATCAGCATAGAATCCATAGCCGGAGGAGATTCGTTGGCACGGTTTTCCGCACATCCGGATTCGGCTTGGGTAGCCCTGAACGACGCCAACGATGAAGATATGATATTGACCGACTGGCGCGGACCCAACGACGATTTGACTGCCGACTTGACGTCATACAGGAACAACCACAACCGAGGATGGAATTTTGTCGGAGCTACCCACAAAACATCCTTACACGCGATAGGAGGCACATCCAAAACTTGGATGACAGACACGCCCAAATGGAGCTGGAACTCTACGACCGGCGCTATTTATTATGCAGACTATCAAAGTGGGACATTGAGTGACCCTGCTTATAATCAAGTATTGGCAGCAGACGCCGGACGTATTCCTTTTGTTCCGTTTTTTATACAAACTTCGGATACTGTATCCACGCCATTTAATACTACCTATCATCCGGAAGGTACTTTGCGATGGAGACAAGGATCTACTGTTTCTCCCGCCGCTTACCCTTATGATGATCAGGATGGTTTTACCGCATTGGATGCTACTCCTACGCTCTCGCATGGCTATTTGCGCTATGCCCAGCAGACGGAGGAAGTCGGATTGACACGCTTAGACTTGGCATTGAGCGGATCGACCGAAACCCAAAAAACGCATATCTTTTTCCGAGCCAACAGTAGCGCCGGAGCCAAAGCGGGTGAAGACGCAGAACATTTGATGAGTAACAATGGCGTCCGCGTTTGGACGGTGGTGAACAACGTAAAACTGTTCTCGAATGTGATGCCCGCAAGCGCCGCCGAAAATATTCCGGTAGGTATTATCGCACCGAAAGCCGACACTTACGAATTTTCAATAGACGTCAAGGAAGGCAGCATCACACAAGCAATTCTCTTGGACAAAACGACCGACGAGGAGACCGACTTGCTGATCGATAACTATTCCTTCTCCACCTCCGGAGCGCTCAACACCTCCGACCGATTTGTGCTGTTTATCAACGCTACACCCACTGCCATCGCATTAGAAAAGACACAGGAAATCGTTGCTTTTGTCGATGACCATTCGATACTGAATGTCCGCAACTTGAGCGAGGGCGACCGCATACAGGTTTATGATGTGGCAGGACGCCTGATTGCATCGGGCAAAGCGCAAAGCTCCATTTATACTACCCGACTATATGAGAAGGGGGTATATATAGTGAATGTGTCGGGTGCGCGAAGTAAAATCATCAAAGTACTCAATAAATAAAAAAAGGAGGCAACGAATGAAGGATAATCACATAATCACATATATGAAAAGAAACATTTACATTTACTTAATAATCACAACAGCAGGATGGATACCCATTGCTGCACAAGCACAGGGCGTTTTTTCCACTCCCTCTTCTACGGAAGGCGCAAGAGTAGATGATGTGGCGCCGACGGGTTCAAGCAGCAGCAGCAGTAGCAGCTCCGAATCGGACAATTTTTTTGCATTCTTTTCAGAAACAGACAACGATTCCGAATTAAAAAGCAGTATATTACGCGACTTTGTAGATGATGATGATCCAGGGGGTGGACCTGGAAGTAATCCTGGCAAAGGGGAACCTGTTGGCGAAGGCTTATTGTTTCTGTCCTTATTGGCGGGGCTTTACGG
This sequence comes from Candidatus Symbiothrix sp., assembly GCA_031272095.1. Taxonomy (GTDB): domain Bacteria; phylum Bacteroidota; class Bacteroidia; order Bacteroidales; family Azobacteroidaceae; genus Azobacteroides. The sequence continues at coordinate 23,922 of JAISUM010000128.1, forward strand.
TGGCGTAATGCGGAAAAGGAAACACACAAAATAAGAGGATAATATAATGAAGTTACACAGCTATCGCTATTTGCCCTTCTTGTTTTTGAGCGTATTATTATTTTCTTGTAAAGCAGCGCGAGAGGTGCGTTATCTGAAATACGACGAGAAAACAGGGGCGACGTTTCATTCGGTCAAAGAGGCGGCGGCAGTCCGCATTCAGCCCGACGACATTTTGGCTATCACCGTCAACAAACCCGGTCCGGCTACCGTCGTCAATGACTTTAACTTGCCTTTGCAGCCATCGGCAACCACCTATGGCTCGACTTCGGTGGCATACGATATGGGCTTGGGACGCCAGACCTACTTGGTTGCGCCCGACGGCACCATACAGTTTCCGACTTTGGGCAGGATCAATGTTGCGGGCTATACGCCACAAGACTTAGCGTATTTTTTTCAGGATACCCTGCGTAATTTCATTAAAGATGCACCCGCGATCGTAACCGTGCGCTTAATGAACTTCAAGATCAGTTTTTCGGGAGAAATCAACTCCAAAGGACAGATGACCATCGACAAAGACAATATTAATATATTGGAAGCGATAGCCAAAGCCGGCGACTTGACACTCTACGGCAAGCGCGACGACATTCAGCTGATCCGCACCTATCCCGACGGCACGACGGAAATTCATAAAATAGATATCAGCAAGGCAGACATCATCGAATCGCCCTACTACTATCTGCGGCAGAACGACCATATTTATGTGCCGCCCACCTTCCGACGCGCTTACGGCGCCAGTATGTCGGGGACGACTGTCAATTGGGTGATTACAGGTTTGACAACCTTTCTCAGTGTGTTCTCTACCTCGTTGTATCTGTATGACCGCTTAAAATAACCGAATATGAAGAAAAACAACAGATACGCGACCACTACGCCCGCTACCGCCGGTACGGAGACAGCCAAGAAGGAGAAAGAAATAAATTTCCAATGGTTTTTGATGAACTTTTTCCTGCATTGGCAATGGTTTCTCTTGTCGGTAGCTGCGGCGCTCACTATCGGCTACTTACATCTGCGCTACGCCACTCCGGTGCATACCGTCAGATCGCAAATCATGATGCGCGACCGATCGCGAGGAGGTAGCACGGGCAACAGCGAAGCCGATGCTTTCGTGAGTATGGGCGTCTTGAGCAATAATATTAACGTAGAAAACGAAATCAAACTCTTATTGTCCCGCAACCTGATCGAAACGGTGATCACCGAAAACAATATGTTTATCAAATATTGGGTCAAAGGACGATTCAAAGATACCGAGCTGTTTGGCAACAACAATCCGAAATTCTATCGTTCCAGTCCCGTCAAGGTCTATGTGGATCCGATCACGGCAAGCAATCTGGGCGCCGTCTTGGAGCTGAAATTTGAACAGGACGACAACGCCGCCTGCCGATTGACCGGACGCTACGGCTCGCTGACCTTTAACGAAACCATCAAGGAATTTCCGGCAGTACTGAAAACACCGGTAGGCGATGTGCTGATAGAAGGCGAATCGCGTTCCAAATTGTTGAAAGAATACCCGCTGACGGTAGAAGTGATCCGCCCGCTGTATGTCGCGTTAGGCTATAAAGGCAAATTCAACGCCGCGCTGGAAGAAGGCAAAACAACCGCCGTTGTGCTGTCCGTCAATGAAACCTTGCCCGCACGAGGCGTAACTTTCCTGAACGCGCTGATCGACGCCTACAACCGCGACGCCATGTCGGACAAAAACAAAGCGATGTCGAATGCCTCCAAATTCGTAGATACCCGTTTGAAAGACCTGAACCTGCAATTACAGGACGCAGAAGTCGATATCGAAGAATACCGCAAAGCGCGTAATCTGCCCAGCATCGGCTTGGAAACCGACTTTGTCGTTACCGAAGAACATAACTACGGACAGGCAATCGCCTCTATTATGACCGATTTCATGTTGCTCGATCATGTGGAAAACGAAGTCAAAAAAGAAGACAACACCCTGTTGCTGCCGGCGTCGGTCAGTTTCGGCAACGTTACGCCCTTGCTGATCACAAAAATGGACGGCTACAATACAGCGGTCGCCGAGCGCACCAAACTGTTGGAATACACCAACGAAACATCCAATACCGTACATGCCATCGACGACAGAATACAACTCTACCGCGAACAGATCAAAGCGGAACTTCACGCCACACGCCTGCTGCTGAAATCACGACAGGAACGTTTGGAAAAATTGAACGAACAATACAAAGAACGGATGCTCAATGTCCCGCAATGGCAACGCGAATTGTCGGAGCTGGAACGAGCGCGCTCTACCAAAAACAGTTTGGTTGTCGAATTGTTGCGCCGCAAAGAATCTATCGACATGACTTTGGCGGTTACGACGCCGACGGCAAAGATCATCGATGCCCCGCTGACGTCGGGAACAATTTCGCCCAAACGGACTTTCACCTATATCATCTGCGCTCTGTTAGGCTTTATGTTCCCGTTCCTGGTGATCGGGCTGCGCGAATTGTTCAACTATAAGATTACGGACGAAGAAGAAGTGCGTCGCTATGTGCCGCTGCCGATCATCACCGTATTGCCTTGGACAAAAGAAAAAATGCCTTTCGTGGTGAGATCCAATTCAACAACGGCGATTGCGGAAAGTTTTCGCTTGATGCGAGCCAACCTGCAATTTATGCTGAACGAACAGCAAAAGAAAGTCATTATGATCACCTCTACCCTCTCGGGCGAAGGAAAAACTTTCTTGGCAATGAACTTGGCAATGGCTTTCTCGCTCAGATACAAGACTTTGCTGATCGGATTAGACATTCGCCGCCCGAAAATCACGTCGAATCTCGGCTTGCCCAAACAAAAAGGCTTGTTGGATTATTTGAACGGCGAAAACAAAGATCTTGACTCGTTGATACATAAAAATATCAATGAAACAACTTTGGATGTATTGATATCCGGCGTTGTGCCGCCCAACCCCAACGAATTGTTGATGGAAACCACCCTCGACCGCCTGTTTGTCGAGTTGCGCAAACGTTACGATTACATCATCGTGGACTCGTCGCCTATCGGTAGCGTTTCCGACGCATTTTTGCTCAACCGTGTAACAGACGTTACGCTCTATGTGGTCAGAAAAGGCTTTACGCCCAAATCAGCCATCTATCTGTTGAACGAAATCAACGACGACAAACGCCTGAAAGAGGTCTATGTCGTCTTGAATGCCTTCGACGGCAAACGGGCAAGATACGGCTACGGTTATGGATATGGCTACGGTTACGGCTATGGTTACGGTTACGGAGATAAAAAAGATAAATAGAATAATAATTATTAAAATAATAGTATCACATGAAAAAGAAATTTAGTTTTATTTGTGTAGTTGTTTTGGCAACGCTGTTCGGCTCGGCTTACGCACAGGAAGATTGTGTGAGTTTGGGACGTAACAATTGGTTTATTTCTTTGGGTGGCGGCGGTAGCTTGCTGATGGCAGAACAAGACCGCGAAGGCGATATTCCTAAAGAAATCAGATATACCGGTGAAATCAGCATCGGTAAGTGGTTCACTCCTTTCTTTGGTGCGCGAATTGCAGGTAATTACGGCGCATTAAGAGGGTTTAATACCTATCCTGAATCGATAATGGATATGTGGCGCAAAGCGCATCCGGAACAGACAGCAGGAGTGGATTATCAGAAATGGCTCTTTGACGGCACCGACAGAGGTAAATTCAAGCTCTTGCCCGGTCAGGACGACGTTGCGATTCCAAAAGGCGCTTGGACGGGCACCGAATGGGCGAGATGGCGCGACTGGAAAGGTATGGCAACGATTGAAGATCTGCCCTACTATGCCGGTTATTCATCAAAAAACTATGGTCCCGGTTTTTGGCAGGATTTCAAATACGCATTTGGCACCATCGATTTGATGATGAATTTGAGCAACCTGTTTACCGGTTGCCAAAAGATGCACCGTTTCGACATTATGCCTTTCTTAGGCATCGGTATCGCCTACGCCTTTGAAGGCAACGCCAACTATTCCAACCTGACTTACGTTTGGAAATTGGGCAGCCGTTTTGCTTACAACTTCACTCCGCATTGGGCACTCTATTTTGAACCGCAATTAGGCATTGTCGATGAAGAATTTGACGGTTTCTATAGTTTGGAAAGCCGTTCCGAAGAATTGGTTGCCCACGCAACCATCGGTATTCAATACACTTTCAACCGCAAATATATCAGCTGCGGTGGTGGTGCAGGTTTGACTCCCGCAGAAAAAGAATATCTGATCAACAAGATCAACGAAAACAGAGCGCTTATCGACGAAAATCGTGATCTGATTGAAGGACAACAGACCATCCAAGAACGTCAGCAAGCCTTGTTGCGCGATTTGGATGACCGCGTTGACGACCACGAAAAGAGAATCAAGACGCTTGAAGATCAACCGAAATACAATGGTCCGAGAATTCCGGGCATTGAAGGCGATTATCTGCCCGAATTTGTTCGTTTCGATTTGGATTCTTATAAGATTCGCAAATCCGAACAGCCGAAAATCGACGAAGCTATTCGCTATCTGAACGAACATCCGAAGAGCAAGTTGTTAGTTGTCGGTTATGCCGACGTACAAACGGCTTATCCCGCCTACAACATGAAGTTGAGCGAAAAACGTGCGAAAGCAGTTGCCGCACAAATGGTAGCTCGCGGCATTTCGGCTAATCGCTTAATTATCGAATGGAAAGGTGATACAGAGCAGCCTTACGAAGTCAATGAATGGAACCGTGTGGTAATATTTGTTGCCCGTTAATGCTCCACCTGTATTAGTAATATGCGATATTCGATTTGAACGAACACCGTTCTCAAATCGGATATCGCTTATTCCTTTGTAGCGACTTACTCGATATGAAAAAGAAAGAATTATTGGTAGTCATGCTCTACAGCAACGGCGGCTGTTTTCAATATGCCAAAGAACTGTTAGAACGCATGGATATGGATATGAGCCTCTACGTCAACTCGTATCAGCCGGAAAAAAATGCCTTGCGCAACTGCAAGCCGCTGAAAACTTATGGTTTCGGTTTGCCTGCACGTCTGTTGTCGCTGGGGCGGTTTTTGTGTCATATCCTGATTGCCAATCTTCGCGGACGCTACAGCGGGCTGTTGCTGTTCGGTCCCTCGCCTTGGGACGGATTCGTCGCCAAAGCTTTCTCTTTTTCAAAAAAGCCTGTTTTTTATGTCGTTCACGATGGCGAAATGCACAGCGGAGAAAAACATCCGCGCACACAAAGCCGCCTGTTGAGCGCTATGCAGCACGCCACGCACCTGATTTTTTTAAGTCGTCATGTGCAACAGCAAGTCAAAAAAGTCTATGGCATCGACAAACCCTCCCTGATTTTGCCGCACGGATTGATTGCCTACGGATCCACTCCGTCGCAGCCCCGACCGGCAAAAAAACAAGCGATACTATTATTTATGGGGCGTTTGTCGCATTACAAAGGCATTGATTTACTGCTGCAAGCGATGGAAAAAGTAGATACTGCCGCCTATCAAAAATTGATTATTGCCGGTGCACCGGTCGATCATTTTGAAGTGTCGTGCAGTCATCCGAAAATCGAACTGCGTCTGGGCTGGCTGACAGAAAACGAGATGCAAGAACTCTTGCAGGAAGCCGACATCATGCTGTTCCCCTATTTGGAAGCCTCACAATCGGGCGCGGCAACATTAGCTATCAATTACCTGCTGCCGTCGGTCGTAACGCGAGTCGGCGCTTTTGAAGAGCAGATGCGCGATGCGGCGCTGTTCTGTTCGCCCGAAACGAATGACCTGGCTGAAAAAATCCAAACACTGTGTAGCGATGCGGCGCTGTATCAAACACTGTCGCAAAGACTTGTCGCCTTGCGCAAAGACTACTCTTGGGAACATTTGGCGCAATCGTTGAAAACTTTTCTCGAACAACAACTAAATCCGACTGCCGCATGACAGCTACACGACGCAAAACGATACTTTTTATGATCGATTCGCTCAACGGCGGCGGTGCGGAACGGGTATTGATCCATATTTTACGCGATTTAGACCGGAAACGTTTCGCTGTTTCGCTGTTTGCAGTGATCAAGGAAGGCGTCTATCTCAAAGACGTGCCGAAAGACGTGCCGATACAGGCAATTTTCAAATCTACGGCAGATTTTCGCCATCCGTTGTCGATAGCGCTCTATCGGCTCTATCGCAGAACGACACTCGAACTATTCAAGATTTTTCCGTCCCTATTAGCTCGAATGTCCGGTATTCGGCAATCGTATGACGTCGGCGTCAGCTTTTGCGAAGGACACAATACGCCACTTTTAGCGTTGAAATCGGCAAAATTCGGCAAAACATTGGCGTGGATACATATTGATTTGCGCCATCACCAAGCAATGATCCGAAAACAGGCATTGCGACGTTATGCCCGCCATTTCGACAAGATACATTTCGTTTCGGAAGGCGCCAAAGCCGGTTTTTTAGAGCTTTTTCCCGAATTTAGCCGACAAACCAATTTAGACGTCGTCTTGAATCCTATCGACCGCCAATCCATTTTGGAGGCAGGAAAAGAGCCGATAGCCGCCCGCCAAAAACCGATGGTGCTGGCGATCGGTCGCCTGATGCATCAGAAACGTTTCGACAAACTGCTGAACGTCCATAAACGCCTGATAGACAAGGGTATCGAACACGAAGTCTGGATTTTAGGCGAAGGAGGCGACCGCAAGGCATTGGAAGCCCAAATCGACCGACTGGGGATCGGAAAGACCTGCTTTCTGCCCGGCTTTGTCAATCCCTATCCCTATTTGTGCGCCGCCGACGTGTTTGTGATGACCTCCGATTACGAAGGATTACCGGTCGTCATTTGCGAGGCAATGGTGATGGCAAAACCGATTGTCGCAACGGCAGTTACCGGACCTTCCGAACTCTTGGAAAACGGCAAATACGGCGTCTTGACCGAAAACGCCGAAGCCGCCATCGAGACAGCCTTGCAAACGATGTTGGAACAACCCAAACTGCGAGAAAGCTATTCCCGCAAACTGCGAGAAAATCGTGAAAATTTTATTTTTCCGACGAATGTAAAAGATATAGAAGAACGATTGATGGCGCTATGATATACTTGAATATTTTCTTGATTTGTGCGGTGTTGGTGTTTTTGGAAAACGTCAAAGGCACCTCTACGATGCTCCGACTCCTGCAAAATCTGTTGGTGATTTTCCTGATGCTGTTCGTCGGTTTTCGTTTGGTAGGACCCGACTACTGGACTTATCGCGATATGTATAAAACGGTACGCATCGGAAACGCCGCCTCGTTGGAATCCATCATTGAGCCGTTTTTCATCTACCTGATGAAGTTTTTCACATGGATGAACGCCGACGTCAGTTATTACACCTTCTTTGTAGCCGCCTGTTCGATAGGCATCAAGGTACGCATCATCCGCGAATATTCACCCTATTTCTATCTGTCGATCCTGTTAGCTTTGATGAACTATATTTTTGCCGATATGGGGCAGATGCGTTTTATGCTGGCTATTTCCACCACTTGGCTGTCCATTCCCTATTACGAAAACAAACAATGGTGGAAATTCTATTTGGTGATCGCCATTGCCGCATCCATGCATACCTCGGCGTGGATCTTCGGCGTGGTCTTTTTTATTGATCGATTCAATTTTAAGTTTGCCACGATGCTGACCGTTTGGATCTGCTGTTACGGAGCCAGTTACATCGCCGACAATACAATCGTGGGCAGTATCATCGACGACTATGCCAAAGATACGATGATCGATACCAAATTCGATATTTATTCCACCGGCGCTCGGCAATATATCGGACGTGTGGGCTACGGTATGATAGGGACAGCATTGAAAGTCTTTAACCTCTATCTTTTGTCGGCGTCCACGATGACCGATCGGCGTATGCACACCTTTTTCTATAACAGCTATTTCATAGGCGGCTGTCTGTTTTTCTTCTTCGGATTCAACGAAATCATGTCATTGCGTTTGAGTATGTATTTCTTCGCAATGGAAGTACTGTTTATCCCCATCATCCTCTATTATATCAAAGACAAAATGACATTTTGGATCCTGCTCTTCGTTTTTGTACTCAAATCGTGGTGGCAATTAGACCAAATCATCTATGTAAAAATCAGTAGTATGTGGTTGCCCTACAGCAACTATTTGGAACGGTTTATCTAATCAGAAATGGAAAAAGTCAGCGTGATCATACCGATATATAATGTTGAAAATCTGATCGACAGATGTCTGCAATCAGTGGTACGACAAACATATACCGATTTGGAAATCATCGCTGTCAATGACGGATCGACCGATAATTCTCCGAATGTCATCGCCCAATATGCAAAAACAGACGCCCGAATTGTGCGCGTCGATAAGCCCAACGGCGGTTTGTCGGATGCGCGAAACGCAGGTATGGACGTCGCTACCGGACAATATTTGTGTTTTTTGGACGGCGATGACTGGTGGGAAAGCGATTTTGTAGAAACGATGCTTCGGCATTTGCAGCAGACCGACGCCGATTTGGTGTGTTGCAATTATGTCTATGTCTGGGATGACGGAAAGCGCATCGAAAAGCGCTTTTTGTCGGGATTGCCCGACGTCTTGCCCCCAAAAGAAGCCCTTGCCGCCTATCTGAAACAACAGATATTAGCCAGCGTGTGCATCAAAATATTCAAACGTGAGATCTGTGAACAGTATCAGCTGCGTTTCCCGAAAGGCGCGTTGTGGGAAGATTTGCCGTTCACGATGTCCTATCTTTTGCATAGTGGAAGCGTCGGTGTGATCGACCGCTGTCTGTACAATTATTATCAAAACCGAACGTCGATTTCGCGTGCTACCGATTCGTTGAATGTGCTGCAATGGATGCAGTCTGCCCTACAATGCGTCGAAATGAACGAAATCGCCCACCCCCAAGAGTTCCGCGACGAAAACCGCTGTTTCATCACCAAAGCTTTTATCGGGCTGTTGGTACATTCGTTCAAAAGTCGCAGCCAAACAACAAGGGAAACCCTGCGCCAAGAAATGTACCGTTATGAAAAACGCATCTCCCTTCGGTTGCTTTCGCGACAAGAACAGCTGCTTATCATCTTATACAGAGTGAATTACGTGCTCGCTCGCCAAGTGTTTTTACAAGTCTATAAAAAACTACAATCATAATGCAGACCATTGTTGTATCGGGAATCAATCTGTTTATGGGCGGAACGCTGAAAGTGATGCAAGACTGTATCGCCGCATTGTCCGCCTACGCCCGCCAACACAATTTCCGCATCATCGCTTTGGTGTATGACGAAAAACTTTATACACCTTACGATAATGTGCAGTATATTTCATTCCCGCTTTCGCGCAAATCCTATTTTCACCGCTTGTATTACGAATACATCGGCTTCCGAAAACTGTCGCGGCAGTGGCAGCCCGAATTGTGGCTCTCGCTGCACGACACTACGCCAAACGTAATTGCCAAGCACAGAGCTGTTTACTGCCATAATCCCTTCCCGTTTTATCGCGCCGGATGGAAAGATTTGCTGTTGCAGCCGAACATCTGGTTGCTCAGCCTGCTGACGCGGCACATCATTTACAAAACCAACATCCGGAAAAACGATTATGTCATCGTGCAACAGGAATGGATTCGCGACGCCTTCCGACGGATGTTCGGCGTCAAAAATATTGTAGTCGCCCCGCCTCATCAGCCGAAGAAAACAACATCTACGCCAACGCCACTCGCAAAAAAACGCTCCGGCGACAAAACCGTTTTTCTGTATCCGGCAGGTCCTGTCGTGCATAAAAATTTTGAAACACTTTGTCGGGCTGTGGCTTTGTTGGAAACGCAAGGCGTTGATAACATTGAAGTTACGATCACTGTTTCGGGAGAGGAAAATAAATATACCCGCCAACTGCATCGGAAATTCGGCGCTTTACGTTCGCTGCATTTTTCCGGCTTTTTGACTCGTGCGGAAATGGATCGGCTCTATCAGACCGCCGATTGTTTGGTGTTTCCGTCTCATGTCGAAACGTGGGGCTTGCCCATCACAGAAGCAAAAGAACACGGTTTGCCGATCTTGATTTCCGATTTGCCCTACGCCCGTGAATCTGTCGGCGCCTACGAAACGGTATCGTTTTTCAAACCGACGGACACCGTCGCTTTAGCACAAAAAATGCGTGCCTTTGCCGAAGGAAAACTTGTCTATGACGGCAATACGGAAACCGTTCATCATGAGCCGATTGTGTATCATTGGGAAGAATTGTTCAACCTGTTATTACGATAAATCTATGCTATCCGAAAAAACAAAATCACCTGTTCGTTTGATGTACGTCATTACCCAGTCGGAATTGGGTGGCGCACAGTCCGTCGTTCTCAATTTGGCAAATTATTTTGCAAGGCAGGCAGGCTACGAAGTGATGATCGTTTCGGGTCCGCCGGGTGATGCATGGAAAGATTTGGATGCGCGGATTCGGGTGCTTTACATCAAAGAATCGCGCAAGAAAATCGGCTTACAAGACATTGTCGTCTTCCTGAAAATGCTGCGTATCCGTTGGACATATCGCCCCGACGTTGTACATCTTCATTCGTCGAAAGCAGGATTGCTGGGACGTTTGGTTTTTCCGCGCAAACGGATTATATATACGGTGCATGGTTTCGATTCCGTCCGGCTGGCATTCCGCATTTTTCTGCCGTTGGAACAGCTGTTTCAAACATGGGCAAAATACATTGTCGGCGTCAGTCATTACGATGTGCAACAGATGACAAATGAAGGCATCCGCCGGACGATCTGCATTTACAATGGCATTCCCGATCCGATGCAACAGCAGAGCAAATCGGCTGATATTCAAGATGTAACGAAACAATTAAAAGCGCTAAAACAAGCAGGCAAATTTATCGTTGCCACCATTGCGCGATTCAGCAAGCAGAAGAAATTCGATTTGTTTTGCGAAATTGCAGCAGCGTATCCCGATGCGCTGTTTGTGTGGATTGGCAATCAAACGGCTCCGACCGGCGTTGTACCTGACAATGTGCTGTGTGCAGGCGAAGTGAAAGCCGCCTATCGTTTGTTGCCGCTGATCGATTTGTTCATTCTCACGTCGAATTACGAAGGTTTGCCGGTCTCGGTGATCGAGGCCTTGGCTTGCGGAAAGCCGGTTGTCGCGTCGAATGTGGGCGGTACGGACGAAATATTAGACGGACAAAACGGCTTTGTATTGCCTAATCAAGCAAGCGCTTTCACCGAAAAAATCAAACAATATCAGACCGATCCGAGCCTTTACCGGCAATCATGTGAAGCAGCGCGAAACGCTTATCTTCACTATTTCACCATCGACCACATGTGCGAAGAATACGAAAAACTTTATTCAGTGATTAGTGGTTAGTGGTTAGTGGTTAGTGATTCCGTTGATTTTCACATTGTTGAATATCAATTTTTGGATATTTTCGGTGTTTTCGGGCGGGATGGCTGTACGAATGTCCAAATTCTCAAACAAAAAATCCGATAGTTGATATTGCGGCGAACTATCCACATTAAAAAATGCATGGCAATCCAATCGGATGTTGCGCATCGTGATATGGCTGGCGTAAGACATCAAAAGCGCCGGGTGACCTTTTAGATCGAAAAATTGTGTCCAAGGTCTGATATAGAGCAGATTAACCGCATCGCCGCTAATGTCTTCCATCGTAATATATTCGTAATTTTGCGGCGTATCGGGACGCATTTTCAACCAGAGCAACCGTTGCGCGTTGTTCACTTTGCAGCGACGCACGATGATATTGTAATTGTGAATTGACTCGCTGCCGCAGGTTAATACGCTGTGACAGAAGCCATAAACATTGTCTTCGATGACAATATTGCGGTTTTCACCATTGTTGTCGTCTTTGTCAGCAGTCGGTCCTTTGCCGCCTTTGAGAGCAACAGCGTCGTCATTCACCGACATATAGCAATTTTTGATCAAAACATTTTTGCAGGCGTCCAAATCTATCGCATCCGAACTGGGCGCTTTCACGGGCGCATAGGGCGCAAAAATCGACACGCCGAGTATCTTCACGTTCTCACATTTATAGAGATGCATCGTCCAGAAAGGCGAATTTTCGAGCCTGACGCCCGACAGCTGCACGTCCTTACTGTTAGAAATATAAACCAAACGCGGGCGCATCTCGTCCATATTGGTACATTCGGGATTGACTTCGCGGCGCAACCAAAACGATTTCCAATAGCGCAGACCGTTGCCATTGATGACACCATCGCCCGAAATGGAAAAGCCATCGACGCGATCGGCATTGATCAGGGCGGCAAAATATTTCAAAGTTTGCCCTTCGATGCGGGTTTCAACAATCTTAAAATGGCTGATGTCGTCGCTGCCTTTCAGTGTTGCACCGCGTTCGAGATACAAATGGGTGCCGGGCTTAAAAAAGAGCGATCCGCTGAGATAAGTCCCTTTCGGAACGACAATCACCCCTCCCCCACTCTGATGCGCTCGGTCGATAACTGCCTGTATGCCATCGGTTTGAAGCAGCGTGCTGTCTTCGACGACGCCATAATCGCTGATCCGAAACAGTTTGCCGAAATCGTGAAGATCGGGCGTTTCGGTTTCTCGGAACCAGTCGGGAATAGGCGTTCCGTCGGGAAAAACTTCGTCTGCAAAGAGATTGCCGGCGCAAAAACCGATGCTCAACAGCAAAATAAATCTGAATGGAAGATACATACGTTCAGGTTGTTACGCAAGATAAAACACTTCTTCCAAATACTTGGTTACAGGCGAGTTATCGGGATTGACTTCCATAATATCGCTCATATAATTCCACCATTTTTGTTGGATTTCGACGCTGCCAAGCTCCTGCGAAGAGACGCCTCCGCTTTGTTTTTGCACGCCGAAAAGCGTATTGGTTTCTTCGTCCAAAAAGATGGAATAATCGCTGATGCCCGACTGTTTGATAAGCGCGGCTATTTCCGCCCAAATAGCGTCGTGTCGCTTGATGTATTCCTGTTTGCAGCCCTGTTTCAGCTTCATTTTGAAGGCGATTCTTTTTTCCATGTGTCTATTTTTATTGATTAAATTTGAAAAGACAAAAATAGCGGATTCTTTTGAATAATAAGAAGAAAATCGTACAAATAAATGGAAAATCGTACAATTTGGGGGTTAATCGGACAATTTGACCTGCATTTCGCAACGTGAGCAATCAAAATGCAGTTGCAAGCGATGTTTGGCAGTCGTCAGCCGGAGAGGTTCGTTCAGCGTTTTTGCAGTCTTTTGTTTCGGACAGGCGCCAAGTTGATAACGCAAACAATATTTGGTAAACATCAAAGTCTCGGCATCAGGCATTTTCAGCTCCATAGCGGGCGCAATGGTCTGTACGCCATGCCGACGATAAAATTCCTGCGCATAACGATTGGCAACATTCGCCGTAAAGTCCAAATTATCAGCCGGATAGAGATGATCGGAAGGCTGTGCCGCCCGCAAAGGACGAGGCAGCGCGATATTGCGCACCTGCATCAGACGTTCAATCGCCCGACGACGCATTTCACCCAAGAGCGACGACGGCAGGAAGTAATTGTCAGACAATCGGTTAGCGCAGCCTGTCATCCGAAAAATCGTGGCGCCAAGTTTGGCTAATTGTTCCTGTATGTTCTGCGCCTGATTGTGTTTGGCGCGTTCTTTCTCGAAGACCGACGTAACCGTTACCGAATAGCCGTCAGCGTCGGTTGCCGTCAGTGAAAAGCCGAAATTATTTTCAGCCAACTGCCATTGCAAGCCGATTTTTCGTTCCGCCGACGATTTCGCTAATGTCCGTTCAAACTCGTGATCGTAATTGCGATAAAGCATCAGTCCTTTGTCTAATCGCAACTGTTCCGCCGGAAAAATTTTGCGCCCTTCCACGCGATTGACACGAAAACCGACCAAACCTTTATCGGTCATAAAACACAGCCCGTCGCCATTGTGGATCGGTTTGTTGCCTGCAACAGTGAAATATTTTCCCTGAATATCCGACAAACTGCCGACAAACTCACCGATGGATTTCGGCGAATCGTGCGCCGCCATTTCACGATGACGATTTTGAAAAAAATAATCGGTAAAGCCGCGATTGAAACTTTTTTCGAGATTCGGTAAGAAAAAATGCGTTGTTTCACCGGACGAGGCAGCACGATATTCCGGTCGGCGGCTGAAAATTTTATCTAAACATTGCCGATAATATGCCGTAACATTTTTCACATACGCCGTGTCTTTCAGCCGCCCTTCGATTTTCAACGAACTGACGCCTGCATCCAATAGCTGTTCCAACGATGCCGAGAGGTTCAAATCTTTCAGGGAAAGCAAATGTTTGTCCGACACCATCGTTTTTCCGGTGGCATCCGTCAGCGAATAGGGCAAACGACAAAATTGCGCACACTCGCCGCGATTGGCGCTCCGTCCGGCAAGCGCTTGACTGATAAAACATTGCCCGCTGAACGAGGTGCATAAGGCGCCATGTACGAAGACTTCCAAGTCCACAGACACTTGCCGGGCGATTTCGCCGATTTCGCGCAGGGACAATTCGCGTGCCAAGACGACACGGGCAAAACCTGCCTTTGCTAAAAAACTGACTTTTTCGAGGCTGCGATTATCGGTTTGCGTACTGGCATGCAAAGCCATCGGCGGCAGCGCCATTTGCAAGATCCCCATATCCTGAATGATCAGCGCATCGGCTCCGGCACGATAGAGTTGCCAAATCATCGCCTCCGCTTCCGGCAGTTCCGCATCCGTCAATATAGTATTGAGCGTAACATAAATGCGAACATGAAAACGGTGAGCATAGTCCGTCAATCGCCAAATATCTTCTATCGAATTGCCTGCTGCCGCACGAGCGCCGAATTTCGGAGCCCCGATATAGACCGCATCCGCACCATGCTCAATCGCCGCCAAAGCTGTTTCTAAATTTTTAGCGGGAGCCAAAAGCTCTATTTTTCGCACCCTTTTCAAGGCAAAACGTAATAATTCAACCAGTTGGAAAACAATAGATTGGCATGCGCCCGCCAACGCACGGAAATACCTTTATCAATGCAGTCATTTACGTAATAATTTTTGGGCATCGTGATAGACAAACCTTTGGACAGGTCGCGCATATATTCGTTGTGCAAGGTTTCCGGCGCATATTCCGAATGTCCGGTGATAAAAATATCGCGCCCTTTATCTGCCATCACAACATACACGCCCGACTCATCGGATTCGGAGAGCAACTGCAATTCGGGAATTTTCAGAATATCGGCGCTGCGGATTTCGGTATGCCGACTGTGTGGCGCAAAAAACACATCGTCAAAACCACGAAACAATGGAACGCCTGCCTGATGGATATGATGCGGGAAAATGCCAAACATTTTTTGCGCCAAAGGATATTTCGGTACGCCGTAAAAATGGTACAGCGCTGCCTGCGCCGCCCAACAAATATAAAGCGTAGAACGAATCTGTCGATGCGCCCAATCGAAAATCTCGCAGAGTTCGTCCCAATAATGCACCTTTTCAAATGCCAACAGCTCCACCGGCGCTCCGGTAACGATCAGACCGTCATAATGTAGATGGCATACGTCCTCAAAGTTTTTGTAAAATGCCTGCAAATGCGATTCCGGCGTATTTTTGCTTATATGATTTTTGATTTTGATCAGATCTAACTGCATCGACAAAGGCGAGGCAGAGAGCAGGCGCACAAAATCGGTCTCAGTCGTTGGCTTGACCGGCATCAGATTAAGCAAAGCAATCTTCAAAACAGGCGGCGACGACAAAGTAACATAGTCTATTTCAATATCTTCCTGTCGCAACAAGTTTATCGCAGGTAAATGAGGAGGCAAAAGTATAGCCATTTGTATAGATTTTATTTTGCCCGCAAATTTACAACATTTCTTCTAATATGCCAAACGTTTTTTGTCCTAACCGTGATTTTCTTGAAAAATTATTACTACTTTTGCAGTCTGAAAAATAATCATTGTTATGGTGCAACAAATGCTTTCTATCGTTATGATGCTGTCCGTCAATATGCTGATATTGACGCATGCGGTCATTCCGCACCACCATCATCACGGCATTCCGCATTTTGTGCTTTGCGAAAACCACGCAGAAGATGCGACGGATTGTTGCTGTCATTCCGACCTCCCGACGGGAAACAATCATTGCCAATTGGAACAACCTCTTGATTTTTTCCTTGCGCAACACGACGACCACCATCATTGCGTCATCTGTTGTTTGCACCATACGCACTCACCTTTGTTACAGGCAGTTTTGCTGTCGTTTTCTTACGATCTGACCGCGCTCAAAACCCAAGAGCCTTTGCGGTTTCCACCTTATTTAATAAGTTATACGGGCAATCTTCCGAGCGATGCTTGTGGTTTGCGCGCTCCCCCGTCCAAACTGTAATTTTTATGTTTGTTTCATTGTTTTGATTATTATGACGCCAAATCATATTAATCAAAACAATCATACTAAAATCACAGTTCAGACAAAAATAATTATGTTCGATAAAATAATCAAATTCTCGATAGAGAACAAATTGATTATCGGCTTTCTGACATTGGCTTTGATTGTCTGGGGAACGGTTTCGGTAATCAACCTGCCGATTGATGCGCAACCCGACATCACCAACAATCAGGTGCAGATAATCACGCAAGCCCCGACGCTTGGGGCGCAGGAGGTGGAACAGTTCATCACCACCCCGATTGAAATGGCTATGGCGAATATCCCCGACGTTACCGAACGCCGCAGTATCAGCCGTAGCGGAATATCCGTCATTACCATTGTTTTTAAAGAAGACGCGGATATTTATTGGGCGCGGCAGCAAATCAGCCAACAACTGAAAGAAGCCGAAAGCCAAATCCCCGCCGGACTTGGCGAGCCGTCGCTTGCCCCGATTACTACCGGCTTGGGCGA
>JAISUM010000017.1 GCA_031272095.1 Candidatus Symbiothrix sp.
CCTTGCCGCAAAATCTTCCGCTCGCTCCACTGCTCTCTGCACGGATAGCGAATCGGTGGCGTCGATGGCGTATTTGGATGCGGGCGGAACAACAAGTTTTGTTCCGGCAACTAACAGATTCGGGTTGGCAATGAGCGCTCGATTTTCTTCGTACAGATAGATCCAAAACGCTTTGTTACCATATTCCGACAAGGCAATCAGTCGTAAGGTCTCTCCGGCTGTTACCGTATGGATATGCGTCGTATCTTCTTCTGTTTCAATCTGTTCCTGAATAGTATCCGTGATGATTGTTTGTTCTTCGAGCAAATCCGGCATGTTGATTTTTTCGTTCGTGGGCGTCGTTTGTTCATTTAAATAAGCAACATAAAAATAATACGCGGCAGCACCTGTCGATAGCAGCAACAAGAGGGTGATCCACCATGCCGAAAGTTTCTTTTTGGGTGTTTTGACGGCAGGCGATTGTTTGACCGACGGTGCAGAAGAATCGGGCAGGGGAGTGGGCGCATCGTCAGCAAGTTCGACCGATTCAAAATAGGCAAACGGTTCATTGACAGCTTTCGACAGCGCGGCATTGGGGATAAAACCGACTTTGTAATGCGCCGGTAAGACGATATGTTCGCCGATTTTCAGATTGTAGCTGTCGCGTGGGCTGACCGCTTGCAATTTGAAATTTCCAAAGTTTCTGACTTTCACTGTTTTATCGGCAAGCAAGGCGTCATTCAAAGTCTGAATATATTCCTTCAAAAACGTTTCGGCTTCTTTTTTGGAAATATTCGTTTGCGTTGCCAAACGGGCAGCTAATTGTCGGATGTTCATATTTGCGCTCATAGTGGGAGAGTTTTTAGGCGTTCTTTCAAGCTTTTGGAGGGTCTGAATTTGATTACTATGCGCGGCGGCACCAAGATTTTTTTGCCGGTAGTGGGATTGATTCCGATTTTTTCGTCGCGTTTGGAGGTTTCCAAGACGCCGAAATCGGTAAGCGAGACCGACCGCTCGTTCAACAATTCGTCGGTAACGATGGCGGTCAGCGCATCCAGGCGTTTGCCGACTTCTGCCTGCGAGAGACGCGTCTTGTTTGCCAATGTTTTTATTAATTCTGCTGCGTTCATATTATTGCTCCTATTAAGTCAAAAGACTGTGTGTCAATGATTTGTGTCTTATAAAAATTGCCGGTTTGCAGTGCGGTCGTGCTGCGTATCAGGACTTCCGTATCGACTTCCGGCGAGTCAAATTCGGTACGTCCGATGTAGAAATCGTCTTCTTTTCGGTCGATGATCACACGCAGGTTTTTCCCGATTTTGGCGGCATTGATTTCGGCGGAAATGCTTTCTTGCACGCGCATCAGTTCGTCCAAGCGTTGCTGTTTGACGGCTACCGGAACGTTGTCGCGGTAATGTTTTGCCGCATAAGTGCCTTCTTCTTCCGAATAGATAAACGCGCCCAGTCGCTCGAAACGCATCTCGCGGACAAACGCCAACAGGTCTTGAAAATCAGCCTCGGTTTCATCGGGATGCCCCACCAGCATTGTGGTGCGCAGGTGAATGTTCGGAACTTCCCGCCGGATAGTTTGCAGCAATTCGACGGTTTCTGCCCGCGTGATGTTGCGGCGCATCTTTTTCAGCATGGCATTGCTGCTGTGTTGTAAGGCAATATCCAAATATTTACAGACATTCGGATGTTCGCGTATTACCGGCAACAAATCCATCGGAAAATGTGTCGGATAAGCATAATGCAGCCGTAGCCATTCGACGCCTTCAATGGCAGCCAAACGAGCCGTCAGTTCGGCAATCTGATATTGCCGATGAAGGTCGTAGCCGTAGTAAGTCAAATCCTGCGCAATCAACTGAAATTCTTTGACGCCTTTAGTAACTAACTGTTTGACTTCCTGCTCAATAGCGGCTATCTGTCGGGAGTGATATTTTCCTGTAATCATCGGGATGGAACAGTAGGAGCAGCTGCGATTACAGCCTTCGGCAATTTTGATATAGGCATAATGCGCGGGTGTTGTCAGGCTGCGTTCTTCGGACAATTCGGCATGATAGGTTTTTCCCAAATCGGTCAGCAGGCTTTTCCAGTTGAATTTTCCGTAAAATTTATCCACTTCTGGGATCAGGTTTTGCAGCTCGTTCATATAGCGTTCCGAGAGGCATCCCATCACATATAAGCGCTTGATTTTTCCGGTTTTACGCGCTTGTGCAAATTGCAAAATCATCGCGACGGATTCTTCTTTGGCGCTGTCGATAAAGCCGCAGGTGTTGATGACTACGATTTCGCCCGTTGCCTGTTGCGGATCGTGCGCCACCGTGTAACCGTTGGCGCCGAATTGTCGCATCAGTTGTTCCGAATCAACCAAATTTTTAGAACACCCCAGCGTGATAATATCTACATGCTTTTTTGTCATTCGCCGAACAGTGAATCTACAAATTCCTTTTTTCTGAAAATTTGCAAATCTTCCAGACCTTCGCCGATGCCGATGTATTTCACCGGAATTTGTAACTGATCGGAGATGCCTATGACGACGCCGCCCTTTGCTGTTCCATCTAATTTGGTGATTGCCAATGCGGTGATTTCGGTCGCTTTTGCAAACTCTTGCGCCTGATTGTAAGCGTTTTGTCCGGTCGAGCCATCCAATATCAGCAGGACTTCGTGTGGGGCGTCGGGAACGATTTTTTTCATCACGTTTTTGATTTTTGTCAGCTCGTTCATCAGGCTGATTTTGTTATGCAAACGTCCTGCGGTGTCTATAATGACCACGTCGGCGTGGTTGGCGACTGCCGACGCCAGCGTGTCGTAAGCGACTGCTGCGGGGTCGGCGCCCATTTTTTGTTTCACGATATTGACGCCGACGCGCTCGCTCCATATTTCCAACTGTTCGACAGCGGCGGCGCGGAAAGTGTCGGCGGCGCCCAAATAAACCTGATGACCGGCTTTTTTGAAATGATATGCTAATTTGCCTATCGTTGTCGTTTTGCCGACGCCATTGACGCCCACCACCATAATGACATAAGGGCGGGAGGCAACAGGAATTTCAAAATCTTCCAATTCTTCTATCTTGTTGTCTTGCAGCAAGGCTGAAATTTCTTCACGAAGAATCGCTGTTAATTCATTGGTATTGATGTATTTATCGCGGGCAATACGCTTTTCGATACGTTCAATGACGCGCAAAGTTG
Source organism: Candidatus Symbiothrix sp. (assembly GCA_031272095.1). Classification (GTDB taxonomy): domain Bacteria; phylum Bacteroidota; class Bacteroidia; order Bacteroidales; family Azobacteroidaceae; genus Azobacteroides. Next base: position 3,171 of record JAISUM010000017.1, read on the forward strand.
TATCCACGCCCACATCGGACGTAACCAGCACTTCTTCCAGATTGTCTAACACATCGTCATCAACTTTTGATTTTCCGGCGATAGCCCGCGTTATTTTTCCGAAGACGCTTTCTTTGGTTTTTGCCAAACCCTTGTCGAGATTTTCTTTTTTATCCCTTGTGAAAAAACTTAAAATACCCATAACTTTCTAATTGAGCCGCAAATGTAGCTAAAATATTTGATATTTATGCAAACAACTTGTTGCAGGAGCGTAAAAATATTTTTTATTGCCTCACATCGCTGCCCCACATCAGTTTTTTGCGCAGTGTCTTATAAAAATTTTGTTGTTGTCGTTTGATCAGTTTAATTTTGAAATCTGCTTTTTGCACACAAAATTCGCAACCGGAATGTACTGTTTCCGAGCGTCCGTCGAGCGAAACTAAAAAAGTTTTGCTGCGCGATTCCACTACCATCCGAATTTTATAATCTGCCGGAATGACCAAGGGGCGGACATTGAGCGCGTGTGGCGCCACCGGACTTAATACAATATGGTTTGACGGCGGCAAAATGATGGGTCCGTTGACGCTTAAATTGTAAGCGGTCGATCCGGTGGGGGTGGCGATCAACAAGCCGTCAGCCCAATATTTGGTCAGAAAAACGTCGTTCAGATAGGTGGATACTGCGATCATCGACGAGGTGTCGCGTTTCAAAATAGCGAGTTCGTTCAGCGCGTAGGGGCAGTTTTTGTGCAGATCGAATGAGGCGTTCAGTTGCAGCAAAATACGTTCTTCGAGGCGATAGTTGTTCTGAAAAATTTCATCGAGTGCAGCGTCCATGTCCGCAGCGTCGATGTCCGCCAAAAATCCCAGGCGACCGGTGTTGATACCCAAAACAGGGATATTTTGATTGCCTACCCAAGCCGCTGTACGTAAAAAAGTACCGTCGCCGCCCAGACTGATCACCATATCCAAATCGAACTTATTTGATTCGATAATTCCTTGTATATCAGGATAAAATGATATCTTTTCAGTCAGAAAACGATAAAAATGTTTTTCTACCCAAAGCGCTGCGTGTTGTGCTGCTAAACGGTCGAACAACTGCTTGATGATTTGCTGTTTGTCGGCTTGATAATCACTGCCGAAGATTCCAATTTTCATTTTATTTTCAAAATTTATTAGGGTATTACAAGAAAAACTATTATTTTTGCACCCGAAATCAAACGCAAAAGTAGTCATTTTAAATTAGAAAATAAAAATATGAGCCTATTACTTTTCATTCAAGATGGTGTAGAAGGGGCGGCAACCCTCGCAAATTCCTATGCCGTTTCACCCGCAGAAGAGGTGAAACTCAATGTGTTAGACCTTGCTTTCAAAGGCGGTTGGGTGATGATTCCGATAGCATTGTTGTTGCTGATCAGCGTCGGAATTTTCATCGAACGTTATTTGGTGATCAAAAAAGCCTCTCACGATGAGGAGTCGTTTATGGAACGCATCAAGGATTATATCCATGACGGCAATATCCAAGCCGCTGAAAAATTGTGTCGTAAAACAAATACGCCTTACGCCCGTATGATCGAAAAAGGGGTGCAACGTCTTGGTCGTCCGATGAACGATATTTTGGTGGCGATCGAAAATGTCGGGACGATTGAAATCGCCAAGTTGGAAAAAGGTTTTATGTGGATTGCGACGACGGCTGCCATTGCACCGATGTTGGGTTTCTTCGGAACGGTAACAGGGATGGTTCGCGCCTTTTTCGATATGGCAAATGCGGGTAGCGCCGTCGATATAGCTTTGCTGTCGTCGGGCATCTACGAAGCCTTGGTAACCACCGTCGCCGGTTTATCGGTCGGTATTCCTACTTTGTTGGCATACAATTATTTACATGCTAAAGTGGATGGCGTGATGACCAAAATGGAAACCCAAACGATGGACTTTATGGATGTGATCAACGGCGAACTGAAAAATAAAAACTTGGACGTAGAACCCGAAGACTGACAATTATGGCAATAAAACGCAAACATAAACTTGCGCCGGAGTTCAGTATGGCGTCGATGACGGACATAATTTTTCTGCTGCTCATCTTCTTTATGATCAGTTCGACATTAGTTACGCCCAATGCCGTCAAAGTGTCGTTGCCGCAAAGTTCGCAGCAGTCGGCAGAAAAGCCGATGGCGCGGCTGACTATCGACAAACAGTTGCAGTATTATGTAGCATACGGCAGTCAGAAAGAACGCTCGGTCGCTTTTGACGAGATTGTGCCGTTTCTGCAAACTGTCCGTGCGCAGGACGGTGATATGGTGGTTGCGCTCTACGCCGACGAGACAATTCCTTACGCCGAAGTGATTCGCGTGATGGATCTGGTGAATCGCAACGAGTTGAAAATGATATTGGTAACACGCACCAAATGAAACCGACAAGAGAACAGTTAATCGGATGGAGTGGGGCAGTGGTCTTGTGTCTGTTGCTGTTGTTGGTCTTGTCGCTGATTTATCTGCGCACCGTCAAGCAGTCGGAACTGGAAGGTATCCCTGTCAATTTCGGAACAATGGAAGAAGCTTTCGGATTTGAAGAACCTGCGCCTGCCGACCAACCCGACGCGGTGCCGGAAACACCTGTCGAACCGCAAACAAAACCGGTGAAAACCAAACCCGAAGCGCTTCCGCCTGTGATCACGCAAAACGTTGAACAAACGGCAGCCATCAAAGCCGCCAAAGAACGCGAACGTCAAGAACGCGAACGCCTTGCCGCCGAACAGCGCCGCAAGGAAGAAGAACAGCGCAAAGTAGCCGAAGCTCAGCGTTTGGTAGCCGAAGCGTTGTCGGGCAAAGGCAATGCCAACAGCAGCGAAGGTACGGCAAGTTCCGGCGCCGGAAATCAGGGCAGCACACAAGGCAATGCAGCTACCGGATCTTACACCGGTGCAGGTGGCGAAGGCAGTTTCGATTTAGCCGGACGCTCTTTGCGTGGCAGCGGTTTGCAACGACCGAATTACAACATTCAGGAAGAAGGCACAATAGTGGTGGCGATTACGGTAAATGCACAGGGCGATGTCATCGCTGCCGACATCAGTTTGCGCGGCACCAATATCGACAATCCCAATTTGCGAAAAGCCGCCATCGATGCTGCAAAACGCACCAAGTTCAATGCCATCAGCGGATCCCAAAATCAGCAGGGAACCATCACCTATCGCTACAAATTGCGATAACTATTCAAATTGTATTTTGCCGAAAAAGGCAGGCAGGTGAAAATCGGGTTGTACGCTCGCAATCGGACACCACGACAGAAAATGAGGTGTTCGGAGTTTGTCGCCGCATTTGTAGAAATTGCCTCTTGCCCTTAATCCGCAGAACGACGACAGCCGATTGCGGATAAATACCGTGCGCGGAATGATCAGCGACAAAGCCCAGCGACCTTTTCTCCCGCTGACAACACTGTCGCCCAGCGTAGAAAAACGTTGGATGTCTTGCAGCGTTTCGACGGGTAGCGGCGTTCTGTTGTGCCGGTCGCTGCCGGTCGCCATCAAAATTTTTCCGATGCAATTACATTCAATATTGTAGTAAAAATCATCATCTGCGAAAGACAGAAAAAATTCCACGCAGGAATCTTCCCATATTTTGCCGTTATCTGTGTTGCAAACCGCCTGAACATCCTCTTCTTCGACTTCGTAATGCAAGAAAATATTGTTGCCGTTGTGCGCAATCCGGCAGCTGACTTTCGGCTGGTAAAGGTAATCTTTCCAATTTACTTGCGCTATGTCAATCACCGGAACCTTGTTGGCGTTCAAGAGCGTGGCGACCTCGTCTATAGGCGTGTTTTTTGTCTGTAATGCGGGAATTAATAACATATTCAATTAGATTTTTGGGGTTTCTATTGGCGTTCCGAACAGCGTGGCAGGACTTGCTTCGTCGATTTTGACCATCACTTTGTCGCCGACGCGGTAATGTTGTTTGTCGAAAATGACCACTTTGTTTTGCGAGGTGCGTCCGAATAATTTGTCGCGGGAGCGTTTGGAAAAGCCTTCGATCAGAACTTCCCGCGTTTTGCCGATTTCTTCCTTGTTGCGCATCAGCGATAATTCCAACTGCAAAGCGATGATTTCTTCCAAACGCCGCACTTTGATGTCTTCCGGCACGTTGTCTGCCAAATGTTGGGCGGCATAGGTTCCCGGACGTTCCGAATATTTGAACATAAAAGCAGCGTCGAAACCGACTTCGCGCATCAACGACAGCGTTTCTTGATGGTCTTGTTCCGTTTCGGAGTGAAAACCGGCAAACAAATCCGTTGAAACGGCGGCGTCCGGCACGATGCGTCGAATGGCTGCAATGCGGTCTAAATACCATTCTCGCGTGTATTTTCGGTGCATCACTTTCAAAATATTGTTGCTGCCCGATTGCGCCGGCAGGTGAATGTGCTTGCAAATATTATCGTATTTGGCGATGACGTTCAAAGTCTCGTTGCTCATATCTTTCGGGTGCGAAGTGGTAAAACGGATCCGCATTTCGGGCGCCGCCAAAGCTACCGTTTCCAAGAGTTGCGCAAATCCGACGTTTTCCCATTGATAGGAATTGACGTTTTGCCCCAGCAAAGTAACTTCCCTGCAATGTTGCTGTTGTAAGGCTTGCAGTTCGCGCAGGATGCTTGCCGGTTCGCGACTGCGTTCCCGTCCGCGAATGTGCGGCACAATGCAGTAGGAGCAAAAATTATTGCAGCCGCGCATAATCGAAATAAATCCCGAAATTTTGACGCCCGACAGTTTCAGCGGGATCACGTCTTTGTAGGTTTCGGTGGCAGACAGGCTTACATTGATGGCTTTTTCGCCCTGTTCGACGGTTTGTATCAGGTGTGGCAAATCCAAATAGGAATCCGGTCCCACCACCAAATCGGCATGATGTTCACGGATCAAGTCTTCCTTGACACGTTCCGCCATACATCCTAATACGCCGATAATGAGCGTTTTATTTTTCTTTTTCAAGGAATGAAAATACTGCAATCGGGCAAGTACTCGCTGCTCGGCATTGTCGCGCACGGAGCAAGTATTGACAAAAATCACGTCGGCGTCGGCAATATTTTCCGTCGGCTCAAAATTGTCCATCTTCATAATAGATGCGACGACTTCACTGTCGGCTACATTCATTTGACAGCCGTAAGTTTCGATATAAAAATGTTTCAAATCCGTTTCGGATACCTTATTCATATAGTCTATAAAAGCTAATTAACAATGTTTAACTGCAAATCCGTGATTATTTTTGGCAAAACATTTTTTTATTCGGAAAAAAGATGTACCTTTGCAGTCGAAAAATGTAAAATTTTTTCATAGTTAAGGTTTTGGTTAAATGGGTTTACGGTGATCGGGAGATCACCGTAAACGTTTTTTATACCCCCAATCAATTTTGTTTCAGCTTATTCATTTCTTTTTCTGCCTCAGTTGTGAGCTGATTTGCTTGCTTTTTTGCTTCGTCTTTCAGTTTCTTTGCGGCGGCTTCGGCGGCTTTAACGGCGGCGGCTTTTGCTATAGGATTGCTGGTTTTTTGTGCCTCGTCGATCAGTTTTTGCCCTTGTTTTTCGGCTTCCTCAATCAATTTTTCACCGGCAGCGGTTGCTTTTAACATCAAATCTTCGTCAATCGTCGTATTTTCTTGGATGAGGGATGCTGCCGTATTGCCGATGGCTTCCTGCACGAGCGATTTTGTGTCGATACTGATTTTGGGCTGCGTGAACGTTCCGCCGATTTTCAAATTGACGTTATTGACGTATGAATTAGCCAACTGCCCTGCCAAATTGATTTTTCCGGCGTAATTGATCGTCTGGTCTAATCCGGTGCTGCCTTCCAAATTCATCGTGCCGTCTCCGAAATTGACTGCGAAGGGTTTGGTCGTAACCCGTCCGTCGGAAATGGAGAAGGGCAATTTCAAATCTTTCAGGTGCATATTTTTGAGCGATTCGTTTTTGACGGTTTCCGCCAATTTGTCCAATACACCTACATTACTGATACTCACTTGATTAGATTGCAAAAGTCCGGCTGCCGTCAGTGTCGCCAAATCGGGCATAAAATCGTCGCCCAAAGTCGAATTGAGCTGCAACTGCGTCGAATAATTGCCGGTCAGATTCTCAAAAATCGGCGCAAATTTTCGGATCGTAACAAAGGTAGCAAAAGTCTTGCCGAACGACACCTCTTTAATATCTACATTGAGCGCGACTGCCGGTTTTTTTGGATTTTCGTGTGTATCGTAAGCGCCATTGACTTTCATTGTGCCGCCCAAAGCGTTCATAGACAGGTTTTTCATGTCTATTTTTCCGTGATTGACCAAGACTTGACCAACGACATTATCCATTTCCAAATTGTCGAAAATCAGATGTTTGAGCTGCACATTCAGGGTGAAATTCAGATTTTCAGGCACCTCAATGATGCTGATGGCGGAGGTGTCGCTTTCGGCGGTTGTTTCGTCCGACATAAAATCGTTGAGGTTGAGATGATTGGACATTACCGACAAAGCGCCTTTCAAGGTTTCGCCTTTTAATATATAAGGAATAAAATTTTCCAATTTGCCGTCGGCGGCGAGGTCATTGTTGCCGATTTGCGCCGACAATCCGGTCAATTCCACGCTACGGGGCGAAAAACCGAGTCGGGCGCGGTGCAGTTGCAGGTCTTTCATGTTGTCAGTTTGGATCAACATATTGCTGATATTCAGTGAACCGGTTGCCTGTATCTGGTCGAATTTTTGTTTTTCGATGGCTGACATGCGTGCGGCAAGGTGCAAATCGGCATCTAATTGTCCGCTCAAATGGGTGTTGTCTAAAGGATAAATTTCTTTGACAGAATTGAGATTCAGTTTGCCGACTGCCGAAAAATTAATATCCGGATCGCTGATGGGTGTTTTCATTATCAGCTTGAAATCAAACGGATTATCTGCCATTTCAAAATAGAAATGCGAAATATCGACGACCGTTTTATCGGCGTCTCCGCCTGCGTTGGAGGCGTGAATATCGGTATTAATATTGCTGACCGATTTGGGCATGCCCGGATATTGGAACATCGCATTGGCAATTTTGAGTTGTACATCGAAAGCGGGCAAATTGTCGCCTTTCATACTGCCTTTGGCAAAGGCTGTCAAGCTGACTTCGCCCGATGTTTTCAGATCTTTGAAATCTTTGGCATAGATCGCCGGAATCAGCGATAAAATATCTTTGAACTGTATGTCAGGCACATTCAGGCGCAGATCCGTGTCGATGGTTTCTTCGTCGGGCAAACTCACCCAACCGTCGATTTCGGCTTGTATGGCGTTCAGTTGCAATAAATTATCCGCCAGCGTAAATTTGCTGTTTTTCAAATCGGCGTCTATGTCCATTTTGCCTTTCAAAGTTGCTTTGTATAGATAGGGAATTTTATCGGCAAAATAGCTCAAGCGGTCAATGACAAATTGTGTTTGTATGCGCGTTTCGTCGGCTGTCATATCGCCGGAGAGTGTCAGATTCAGGTTATCGACGTCGAGATGCATCGCCGTCGTCGCATCGTCGTAAGAGAGAGATGTGTTGTTGATTTGCAGCTTTTTCAGCGACAGTCGGAAGGCAGACGGTTCGGCGACGGTGTCTGTTTCCGATGCAGGCAGAATATCCCAGTTGGCATGCCCGTTTTCCAACACAATAGCGTTCAGTTGCGCTCGGTCAATCACAATTTTAGTCAGTTCGTAACCCGTATCACCGAAGATACTTGCCACATTGATCGTTGCCGCTAATTGTTTGACAGCCAACAAAGTATCTCCGTCAAATTCGTCTATTCCGACTACTGTAACATCATTCAGACTGATGCTCACATGCGGAAAACTCCTGAAAAAATTCAGACCGAAATCTTGAAAATCCACTTTGGCATTCACCGACTTATTCACTTCTTTTTTGACTGTTTCCAAAATCTTCCCTTTAAAAGCAAAAGGTAAAATCGCAAGTGCAGCCAACACGATCAGGATACCTGTTCCCGTAATCTTAAAAATTTTTTTCATTGGATAAAATCATTTATGTTTTTGAGGCTACAAAGGTAGCATAAAATTTTGCCATTTCAAAAATATCATCTATCTCTACCTCCGCATTTTGTTTTTTGAGAATAAAAGCGTAACTTTGCAGTCGAATTTTTACATCTTAATCAAAAATAAATGATCAAAGTAATGAAAAAACTATTTGCCGTAAGTTTTTTTCTGTTAAGCAGTCTTGTAATATGTCAAGTGAGCGCTAATAGCAGAGATTCACTCTATGTGTTTAAATTTCCCGTCGGTCAAGATGGGTTTTATAGTCTTTATCGAGACAACGGAAAAGAGCTTGCCCGCTTGTATGGGATTATCGAACAGCACAAAAGCGCTATTCTCAACGGAGAAATACCGATTTATGTGAATGGCTATTGCCAGTCGTTGGCGTCTGAAAAAGACAACTTGAGAACGGCAAAAGTCCGCGCCAATCGGGTGAAAACCGAATTGATTATCGGCAAAGGGATAAAAGAAAATCATTTTGTTACAAAAACACTTGTCGGCACCTTCGATGGCAGTCAAGACGGCGTAACAGTCGCCCTGTTAGTCAAAGAAAAAGCGGCGGAAGTGGCAGAAGCGCCTACCAAACAGCCGGAGCCGGTAGTCGTCAAAACCGAAGAACCCCAACAGACAGCGCCGATGGAGCCTGTAGATGCTCCGAAACCGGCAGAACAAGCCCAACCAATAGCGCAGCAGCCCCAACAAGCGGAGCAACCGAAACAGGCAACGCCGCCCCAAACTGTCAAACAGACGAAAACGATAGAAACCCCGGTCGCCGGAATGGTTGCCGGTGAAGTCATTGAAGCCGACACCGACGACCCGTTAGCAGGCGTCATTGTCCGTAAAAAAGGCACTTCGATTGCGACCGTTACCGACGAGAACGGAATGTTCAAAATCAACGCCAAGGCGGGAGAAATCCTTGAGTTTTCAATGATGAGTTTTCAGAAAACGGAGAAGAAAATCACCGCCAACCAGCAAAAAATGACGATTAAGATGCGTCTCGACGCCACAATGCTGAAAGAAGTGGAAGTGGTCAATGCCGGTATTATCAATCACAATCGGCAGGGATTTACCGGCGCCGCCGCGCAATATACCACCGAAGATTTGAAAAATGTGGGCAATACCAATGTTTTGCAGAGTTTGAAATCGTTAGACCCCGCTTTCGTGATCGTGGAAAACCTCGAAGTGGGTTCCGACCCCAATGCGCTACCGAATATCGAAATACGCGGACAGACCTCTTTCGCTGCTTTGCAGGATGACGCTTCGGCTGCCTCTTCGAACTTGCCGCTCTTTATTTTGGATGGATTTGAAGCGACGCTCGAAGAATTTAACGACTTGGATATCAACCGAGTGGCATCCGTAACCATATTGAAAGACGCCGGATCGACCGCTATCTACGGATCCAAAGGCGCTAATGGCGTTATCGTTATCGAAACCATCCGTCCGAAAGCAGGGCAGCTGTTCCTGTCCTATTCCGGCGACTATCAGATCGCAACGCCCGATTTGAGCGTATATAATATGATGAACGCCGAAGAAAAATTAAAATTTGAACTGTATGCCGGACGATATACTACTTCGCTCTCCGATCAGAATTTGTACTACGAAAAGTTGAGAGACATCAAATCAGGCGTTGATACATATTGGTTGAGCGTGCCGGTGCAGGTTGCTTTTTCGCAAAACCATTCGGTAACTTTGTCGGGCGGATCCAACGATTTGCAATACAGCGTGGGCGTCAATTACAAAAACAATGTAGGCGTGATGAAAGATGAAAATCACGATGCTTTTGGCGGCAATGTGAGATTGATCTATCGCGGCATCAAAGGTTTGAGCGTCCAAAACAACCTCTATGTTACAGGTTCTAACGGACACGCTGGATCGTGGGGATCGTTTGAAAATTTTGTCAATGCAAATCCTTATTATTCAAAAACTTATGAAGACGGCACTATCCCTAAATATTTGGACAGCTACAGCACGGTACTGACCACCTTTACATCGGTGAATCCGCTTTACAACGCACAACTTTTTTCGCGTACCGATAACAACGCTATCATCGTTACCAATACCACCTCTATCGACTGGACGGTTTTCAAAGGCTTGCTGATACGCGGCGGATTGAGTTTGAGAAGTTCCAACGGACACGGCGTCAGCTTTCTCGACCCCCGCAATTCGTCTTTCGACAATTACACCTATGATAAAAAAGGCTCTTACAGCAGCACCCATTCCAACAGCTGGTCGTACAATGCCAACGTATCGGCAAATTATATGCAATCTTTTGATGCGCATAATTTTACTTTGATTCTGCGTTCCAACATCGAAGACCAACATTCCGAAAGCGAATCGTTGAGCGTTGTCGGTTTTCCCGAAGGCTCAAAAGGCTATCCGACGCAGGCATTTTCGTATCCCGAAGGACAACGTCCGGGCTACAGCAGTAGGGTTACGCGAAATCTGGGGGCTTTGGGCGCTTTCAATTACAACTATAATTGGCGCTATCTGTTCGATTTCACCTACAATTTGGACGGATCAACCAATTTCGGCAGCAAACGGCGTTTTCAACCTTTCTGGTCAACGGGCGTGGGCTGGAATATCCACCGCGAACCCTTCGTTAAATCGCACGCCCCTTGGTTAGACGAACTGAAATTGCGTGCCACCTATGGTATTAACGGCAATATGAGCGGCAGTTTTGTTACTACTTCTATTTATGAATATCAGAATGGCAGCAACTTCTTCGGGCAGTCGTCGGCGATGACGCAAAAAGGCAATCAATACCTCGAATGGCAAATCGTCAAAAACATCTCCGGAGGCGTCGATTTGAGCCTGCTGAACAATGATTTGCGCGTGAATATGGACGTTTATAAAAAATTGGCAGACCCATTAGTGATTTCGCTGCGCCAACAAGCCTCGTCGGGCGTCGCTACCTACACCGCCAATATGGGCTATCTGCAAACCGTCGGCTATGAATTTCGCGCTAACTACAACATTATCAACAACAAACGAAAAAATCTTTTGTTGGGAATCCGTCTCACCGGCGGCTATGCTTACAGTACCTACGGCGGCTTCGGTAATGCGCTGGCAGAATTGAACGCAAAAGCGCAATCAGGCGGCGTAACGTCGCTTGCCTCACTGTCGCATTATCAAGACGGCACCAGCCCAAACGATTTGTGGGCAGTCCGCTCATTGGGCATCGACCCCGCCACCGGCAGGGAAATATTTCTGACCAAAAACGGCGAGAGAACATACGACTACAGCTCCGACGATCAAATCATCATCGCCAATACGCGACCGGATATTCAGGGAACTATCGGTTTGAATTTCCGCTATAAAAAATTGCAGTTCAACACCAACCTGCGCTATTATCTTGGCGCTTACCGATACAATTCGGCTGTCTATACAAAGGTGGAAAATATATCATCTCAAAACATTGTTTTCAATCAGGACCGACGTGCCTTGTACGACCGATGGAAAGAGGTGGGCGATATAGCACAGTATCGCAGCGTTACCATCTTGACGACCACTACCACGCCGGTGTCGTCGCGTTTTATTCAGAAAGATAACTACCTGCGTGGCGAATCGTTCCGCCTGTCGTGGAATTTCACCGGCGATAAATGGCTGAAAACCTTTGGAATGGAAGACTTGACCGTTGGCATTTCGATGGTAGATTTCTTTAATCTCTACTCAATCAAAATAGAGCGCGGGATCACCGACCCCTTCCAACGCTCGATCTCGTTGAATGTATCCACAAGATTTTAAATTTTTAAAAATACGGAATATGAAAAAGATACAGTTACTTACAGTTGCAATAAGCTTTGCCTTGCTGACCGGCGCCTGCGATAAATGGTTCGACGGCGCGTTGCCCATCGACAAAAATTTAGAGCCGAAACAATATGCCTCCGAATTGGATATCAATGCCGTACTGAATGGCGTTTATCAAAGTATGGCGTCAGAAACGCTTTACGGCTTGCATCTGACACATACGACGACCGAACTCTTGGCGCATTACTATTACTATCCGTCGTCGTTAGCCACCGAACCCGGTTATATTAATTATTATATGGTGTCGGAATATTATTATTCCACTATTGCAACGACTTTGTCTTCAATGTGGAAAGATGCTTACAGTCTGATTTTCAAAATCAATAATTTCATTTATAATGTTGAAAGTACGACGGTCGTTTCCGAACAGAAGAAAAACATACTGATGGGTGAGGCTTTCGGTTTACGGGCATTCCTGCATTTGGATATGATGCGGATGTTTGGCGATCAGGATCTTCCTTATAATCAAGATTATGAGGTTACTTCGCATCCTATGCTTAACCGAGATGCATTTTTCGAGTTGCTGTTGGCGGATATAGACAAAGCGGACAGTCTGTTGCAGCTTTCCGACCCCTTATGGGCGCCCGGTGCAAAAATTTTGGGCGACGGCACCGAAGGGATGCAGGGTGTGCCGACTTCCGACGTCTTCTATAAGTATTTTCGCAATTATCGCTTGAATGTTTATGCGGTACAGGCATTGAAAGCCCGTGCGTTGATGTATCGCAACAATGCAGGAGACAAGGCGCAGGCTGCCGAAATCGCACAGCAAATATTAGACAGGGCTTTCGGCAGCAATAAACCGTTTGAATATTACGACACCTCGTCGAAAGAACAATATTTCGGCGGCAACGATTATATTTTCTATCCCGAAGTGATTTTCGGTATCTACAATCTCGATCTGCCCGAAAACTGGAAAGACCAAACAGAGGGACGAGTCGCCGGATCGGTGCTGGCAGTCGATGAAGTCAATTTGCGGTCTAATATCTTCGGTAATGACCCGCAGGGCGGCGACATATCCACTTGGGCGGACGTTCGCAGCCGACAATGGACGAAAAGCAATCTGACTGCCGACAAGTATATTTCCAACAAATACAAGGAAGAAACGCATACCTTGCCCTATTATTCCTATCAGGTCGATGTGATCAAATACTACCAACCCCTGATCCGAACCGCCGAATTGCGCTATATCGTTATTGAGAATCTGATCGACGAAGGCAAATATGACGACGCCGTTCAAATTTTAGCTGATTTTCTGCTGCATCGCGGCTGGAAACAACAGGACATCGACAATTATTTGTCCGGCAGTATCACGGAAGATTATCTCAATTCGCTGCTCGAAACCGAATATTATAAGGAATTTTATGCCGAAGGACAAACATTCTTTTTCCTGAAACGCCGAAAAAGCGCCACTATTTTCGACGCTGCACAAGCCGGAAAAGTTCCTTTGCGATCGGATGCGTTTAATGTTCCGCTGCCGGATGATGAAATAAATTATTATTGATTGACGACGTTATGAAATCTATAAAAAAATTGTTTTTAGTGCTTACTTTCATTACAACAGGCTATTGTACCAAGTCTTTTGCGCAGGAAGAGATTTTACTTTACCCGGGTGGCGCAGCCGAAAGCAATGGCTTAACAGAAAGAATCGAGCGTGCCGGCGAATGGAAAGCCGATGTCAACGTGGCTCGCCTGTTTGCTTATCCGGCGCCAAAAGAAAAAGCCACCGGCGCAGCAGTCGTTATCTGTCCGGGTGGCGGCTATGCAGGCATCGCTTTTGTGAAAGAGGGCGACGAATTTGCCCGCTGGCTCAACGAGCGCGGCATCTCGGCATTTGTGCTGCATTACCGTATGCCCGCCACAAATTACGAAATTCCGCTCAAAGATGCACAAACCGCGCTGGCATTTGTGCGGCACAACGCCAAAAAATGGCACCTCAAACGCAACAAAATCGGCATTGCCGGATTTTCTGCCGGCGGACATTTGGCGGCAACGGCGGGAACTCAGTTCTCGTCTGCCGACAATCGCCCCGCGTTTATGATTTTGGTTTATCCCGTCATAACGATGGATGCGGCGGTTACGCACGGCGGCTCACGCAACAATCTGATTGGTAAAAATCCCTCCGAGGAACTGGTGCGCCGTTTTTCTGCGGAACAAAACGTAAATAAGAAAACGCCCCCCGCATTTCTGACAGCCGCCGAAGACGACCGCGCTGTGCCTGTGCAAAATTCACGCTCGTTCTGCGAGGCATTGCAGGCAAACAAAGTCCCCGCCACGCTCAAAGTTTATCAAAAGGGCGGACACGGTTTTGGCTTGCGCCCGCAGGGAACCGACTCCGACAAATGGACAGAAGCACTCGACAAATGGCTGCGAGAGAACAGTTTAGCATACGACGATTCGCAGCTCCGATTCGGCTTGATAGCAGATATCCAATATGCCGATTGTGATCCGTCCGGTAGTCGATTTTACAGAAATTCTTTGGCAAAATTAGACGCAGCAATCAGCGCTTTGAATCGACAAAACGTGCAATTCACCATCAATCTGGGCGATGTTACCGACCGAGAATTTGAACGCAATATCGACTCCGTACTCGTTCGACTGAAACAGCTGAATCACAAGCTGATCAACCTCTCCGGCAATCACGATTATAATGGCGTCGGCAACGAGCGGATTTTGTATAAAAAGTTAGACATAAAAGCGGATTACTATTCGTTTAAGAAAAAAGACTGGGTATTTATTTTTCTGAATACCAACGAAATATCGGATTACGCCAATCCCTCCGACACCGAAAAAGCACAGGAACTCTCCGCCATGCTGCAACAAATCGAACTTTCGGGTGGACGGCAAGGCGCTTCGTATAACGGCGGCATCGGTAAAAAACAGTTGCAATGGTTGAACAGTCAGTTGCAAAAAGCCGAAAAAGCCCATCATAAAGTATTGATTTTTGCGCATCACCCGCTGTTTCCGGAATCGGTATATACCGCCTTGAATAATACGGCAATACTGAATGTGATCGAAAATTATTCCTGCGTGAAGGCGATTTTTGCCGGACATCGTCATACCGGAAGTTTTGCATATTACAAAGATATTCCGGTGATTACGGCAGAAGGAATGATCGAAACCGAAAATGATAATGCGTTCGGCGTCGTGAAACTTTATAAGGATAAAATCGTAGTGGAAGGGCAGGGGAGAATGTCTTCTCACGAACTTAAAATAAGTAAATTCTAAAAATACAACGAAATATATGAAAACTACAAAAAGTTTATGCTTATGGGCGATTTTGACGGCAGCAGGTTTTTGCGCTTGCGAATACGAGCCCTTGCCGACCTACAAAGCCGATAACAATATCTATTTCAGTTATGCCGATGAAGTCTATTCAGACAGGGTGATAGATTCTACTTTTGTGCGCTTTGGTTACGACAAGGTGCCGAAAACAGATACTCTGATCGGCATTAGCGTCAAAGTGCAGGGCGCGATTGTTGATTATGACCGTCCGGTGAGTTTCACATGGATAGATTCTCTGACAACATCACAAATCGGTTATGACGTCGAACTGCTGCCCGACATCAGTTATGTGCCTGCAGGATCGGACAAAGGAACCATTTACGTCCGCTTTTTCAATACGGAAGTGCTGACCGATACTTTTTTGACAGTCGGGCTGCAATTGGTGGAAAACAAATATTTTAAGGTCGATTATACGCAAACGCGACATAGCAGCATCAACAAGACCGGAAAAATCAATTCTACCCACTACCGACTCTATGTCGATAACAGCAACGAGGCGCCGAACTATTGGGTGTTGAAACAAAAGGAATGTGATGACATTTTTGGCGCCTACAGCCGTAAAAAATTCGCCTTGCTCTGCGAACTCTTTAAGTTTGACCGCGATTATTTTTCTTACGATACATCGTGGAGCAGCAGTACGATCAGCAGCGTCTGGGGCGAGCGTTTCCCATCAATGCTGACGATCGGTTGGTCTCGTGCATTCAATTTCTATTTGGATGAATATAAAATAAACAATAATGGAAACTATATCACCGAAGAAGACGGCTCGGAAATGACCGGTGGCGCCGTCCATTAATTATTAACTGTAAAAAAGAAGCAATAATGAAAAAAATACATACACAGATTATTCGGCTGACCATCCTGTTTTTCGGATGGACAATGCTGTTTTTGCCTGCCTGCATCGAAGATAAAGGCAATTACACACTGCACGACTTGAATGAAGTATCCTTGGATACGCTGATCGTTTCCTACGGCGGCTCAATAGGCAATACCCTGACCATCACACCGATCTTGACGTATTCTTTGGGCGAAGATTCGACGGCATTCAGCTATAAATGGTACTTGACGACTTCTGCAAGCACTACCGACAGTCGCGGTACGCTTTCCACCGAAAAAGTCTTGAACATCGTTACCGGCGGCGAAGAAAGTCTGATTGATGTGGAAGGTACTTATTATATTATGTTTCAGGTAACTAACATTCAGACGGAAGTTTGCTATTATTTTCCATACACATTGAAAGTGGAAGACCGTATGCAAACCGGCTATATTATGATGTGCGAAACAGGCGCCGACAGCTTCGACCTTGAATTGATTTCGCTCTACGACGGTAAATTGACGCAATATCATTCGATTTTGGACTATTTCGGATCTTCGTTGCCGCACACAGGCGTTCAGGCGCGTGATATGGTTTGTTTTCCCGATAATCTGTCGCCGAAACTCAACGATACCCTGCCCAACGGCAAAACGCCGAAACAGTTTGCACTGTGGATCGTAACCGATCAATATGCCAACCGTGTCCGAGTGGAAGATTATCACTACGAACCGGCTTACAATATCTCTTACCAGTGGTTGGGCAACGAAATCCCGCGCGACCCCGTAAGCAATGAAATTGTCGTCGATAAAATAGTGTCCAACAGTTCGGCGTTGAGCGGTCTGAAACTCTATTGTATGGTCAATGGCGACTGGTATTTTTATAACTATTACGGTGTGATGATGTTGTTCTACCAGCCTGTTAATTACGTCAGACCTGATAAAACGCCTGCCTATCGCTATACGCCGTCGCCCTATCTGTTTTCAATCGGCTATCTCGGCGCCCTGATGTTCAACGAAACCGACAACCGTTTCGAGATCCACAAGGCAAGTAACGCAGAACTGTCGAAAGCTATTTCCGGTTTGTTCCAGACCAAACGTTTGGATATGGGCGCTTATTTCGACTGGGAAAATCCCGATTACAGCCTGATTTATATGGGCAACAGAACCGATATGGCAGGATTTGCAGTGGTCTATAATCGCTCGACGACGGAATACGAACTCTTGCAAATGCAAAATGCCAACCAATCCAATACCACCATCAATATCCAACAGCTGTCGCGTTTGGTGTTTCCTGCCTCTTTCGATGTGGCGGCAGTGAAATATTGGGCATATCATCAGACACAACCCTATCTCTATTGTGCGACGGACGACCGACTGTTCAAAGTGCATCTTGCAACGACGATGACCATCGAAGATATTACCGAACAGGTTTTGCCTGTCGGACACAAATTCAGCCTGCTGAAATCGACTTATTTGCGTTTTCCGCGCAAAACCTTGATCGCGGCAGCCACGTATGACCCCAACGGAGAAATCGGTAAAAACGGCGAATTGTCGTTCTATTCGCTCAACGCTACCACCGGCAATTTAACCCTTGCCAAACATCCGAGTGCGCCGACTTCCGATGGCTATCAAATCAATATGCAATGGGGCGGCTTCGGCAAAGTGATCAGTGTAGATTATAAACAACCTAATTAATATAACAAGAAATGAGAAAAATCATCTTAATTTTAGCTGTACTTTCAACGCTAATCTGTAAAGCGGGCGACAGTCGTACCGCCGCCGTAGTATCCTGTCAATGGGACTCGAAAAATATTCCCGACAAACTGTATCTTTACAACGTGAGCAATGGCGATATGATCGAAGTAGCGGCTTCGTCTGCCGACGCCGACAAGACGTTTAATTTCGCTTGTCAGGTGCCGAGCGCAGATTTCTATTTCATTGGTTTATCGACCAATCCGGCTCGTTTTTTTGCGGTATATCTGAAACCGTCCGACCGCTTGGATTTAGCTGTGAACGACAGCACTTTTGTCCTGCGCGGCAATGCCAACAGCCTCGAAAATCAAGACATGGAGCAGTGGAACGAATTTATCAGAGAGGCTGCTCGACGTGCCAACAGCCAAACATCACCGATCAGCACTTACGTCGATTTTTTCCCTTTGATAGAAGAAAAAGCGCAAGAATTGTTGCATTATCCCACTTTGCACAGTCGCGATGGACAATTCAACAGGGCTTTCGCCGAATATCGCAAATTGTCATTGACGAGTACGGCGCTCAATCACTTGTTCCAGTTGCGCACCGTGCATCCCAAACAAGAAGATTTCACGCCTTACTATCGTAATATGCGTTTGGAAGATATTACGAAAACGACCGATCTGCTGCATTTTCCGCATGGCTTGGAACTGATCGGCAAAATGATTTTCAGTCGCAGCTGGATCGACGGCACGCAAATCAGCAGTTTGGAATCCACCTTAAACAGCCTGCCGCATGTTTTGAACGATACCGTCAAAGGCGAATATGTGTTGAATATGGCGTCGCGACAAAAAACTTACGACGGTATGCAGGCTTTTGAAAATAAATACGGGTCGTATATCTTCACCGATGCCCAAAAAACGGCATTTCAAGCAATGAAAACCGATTTGATCAAGGTCGAAGAAGGCGCTCCGGCGATAGATTTTACGGTAGAAGACACCAATGGCAAAGCCGTGAAACTGTCGGATTTGAAAGGAAAGGTGGTTTATATTGATTTTTGGGCGACGTGGTGCGGACCTTGCATCAAAGAAATTCCGTCTCTGAAACAGTTGGAATCGGAATATCACAATAAAAATATTGCCTTTGTGAGCATTTCGATCGACGCCGAAAAAGACCGCCCCAAATGGAAAAACTATGTTTCGTCACACGGATTACAGGGTTTGCAATGGTACGCCCCCGAAGCGGCGCACAAAGAAATTTCGGCGGCTTATCAGATCCATTCGATTCCCCGTTTTATTTTGATAGATAAAAACGGCAAGGTGGTGATGTCGGATGCACCTCGTCCGAGTTCTTCGGAGATCCGTCCATTGATAGATCGGATGTTGAATTAAAATTCAGACGAGCGGAAGACCTTCTTACCGCCCGTCTTTGATTTTCACAGCAATCCTAAACTGTTGTTCGGGATGTAGGTCGAGGTTTTTGAAGTTGATATTGACCTCAAAAATGTCGGCGTGCCCGAATTGCAGAAACTTGCTCAACTCCTCGATTTTGCCGGCGGGAATGTAGCCGAGTTTCTTCTCGCCAAAATAAATGGCTACGGCGGTGGATTGACAGGTTTTAACACAAAAAAAATCATTCATTTTTAATCGTTCTCGGCAAAGGCTCAGGCAAAGTTCGCGGCTGAGCAAGAATAGCATCAATTCTCGATTTTATGCTTGATAACCAGTTTGTTATTGCTGTTTTTTTGTCGGCTGTTTTCTCATTGTTAACGACCAATAATGAATATTCTGTGTCTTGAATTGTTATTTTACACAAGCAAGGCATACCTGTATAATCGGAAATTGCATATTGCGTTTTCAGCAGATTGACAACAGTTTCCGTATAAGCAATTAGCAATAAAGGCTGTAATACAGACAGTTCTGTTTCTAAATGACGATGACAATTCTGAAATTTTTCAACAATCCTGCTTTTTTGTTTTTCTGAATAAGTATTTTTCTTGTAATAACATTTTATGCAATTGGTATTAAAAACATCTCCCTGACTGATATCAAGCGTTTCACAAAGAAATTTAGCAAAGTCAATGGTTCCATTGTCCCTATCTGAGTACGAAGTAGTGTGTTCTGTCAAGAAACAAACTTTCGGATAATTATAAACTCCGCCAACAGATTCGTGTTCAATATCCCATTCTTTAACTTGGGAGTAACATTTTTTGCATCTATACCTCTCTATTTGAGCCATTTCAAACATATTTTCCGAAAGCAAACAATATACTTTATTGCCTTCATAATCAGAAAACAGCGAAATATATCCTTGTTCTAAATATTTTCGTGGCGTGTCATCTATCGTCCATTCACCATATCCGTTAACTCCAATATAATTCTGACAATCAACATATTCCATCGGCTGAATAAATTTTTTGTCTTTAAAAGAAATATTTTTGAAATAGGGCAAATTATCGGTATTACTTTCATCAAATTGCGAAATATTTAACGGGAAACGGGGGATACTGACTCTTTTGTATGGATACATACTGCCATCATAATCATCGTGATTGTAAAGAAAACCGCCTAAATCATGGAGTCCGATACTGTCTTTGCGTTCATATTCTTCATCCCAAAATAATCTAAAATCACACGCTTTTGCAATAATATTATTTTTTATCGCCTTAATCAGTTGTTTGTTAACTTCATTAGCATCAGAAAGCAAATAAAGTGGAATCGTTGGCGAAAGCAAAAGTGCAAATTCATCTTTTCCCTTGGCATAATGTTCGTCCAATTCCAAATCTTCCCATTTTTTGCCCTCATTCAGTAATAATACGCAACCATCAACAGCATATTTATCTTTTTCAATTTCATCAAAAATATCCGTATTGCATTTTGACACAATATATTGCACGGTTTCCTCACAAAGAAACAACTGCTTTAAACTTTTTGAGATTTGCTTCGTGTACATTGACAGAAACTCATAGTTCATTGTCTGGCTGGGTATTTGTATCGGGACCGCGCCTTCCTGTCCCGAATCAAAAAAACCAATATTGCCATCTTTGTCGATAGCAAACCAATCGGTATCCATACTGTGTCCTGCTGGGAAATCCTTCGTTTTCATATTTGACAAGTTTTAAAAGTTATTGTATTTAAAGCATTTATAATTCCCTGATATGTAAACCCTTGCAGCAGTGCTTTACTTGGACTGTAAGAACAGAAATTTACCTGTTTATCCCATGAAAGCGAACAAAATCGCTTGCTTGGTTGGCATTGTGTCAGACAACTTGGCGATTGAAAGGGTTTGCCGTCAGCAACCTGCGAAACTTGCTGTGGGGTTGGTTGAAAATTGAATTTGCGCGGTAAGAGAATAATCTCGTTACGCTGAATTCCCGAATTTTCAAGTCGTTGAAATAACTGCGTCGCTGCCTGAATTTTATCTGCCGATACCAGCATATTGACGCCTGCCCGAATATTTTCCCGTCTCAATAATTCAATGAAATACAACGCATTGTCAACTTCGTCGCTGTTTTCGGGATTATGAATACTGAAATGGATTTTGTCGGGTTTATTTTGCAAAAGTTTTTTGAGTATCTTTTTGTTTCTCAACGGAAAACCATTTGTGGTAACGCTCACAAACACAATGGGCGTAAGCGCCGAAATGATTTCAAAAATACCTTCATATTCAAACGGTTCACCTCCTCCAAGCGACAGGGCTTGCAATCCGTTTGCCGCACAATCTTTCACCAAATCAATCACTTCCGACGGCAGCCAAAGCGTTGAGCCACTGACGGAACTGTGATTATAGCAAAACTCGCATTGCTTGCTGCAACGGTTGCTTAAATCTATTGAGAGGCGTTCGAGATGAAACATGATTTTTTGCCGCAAAATTACGCTATTTTTTTAATAAAACAAAAAATTAGAATTAGAACAGTTTTATATTGTTTTGACATTTAAAATAACTCCAACTGCTGATAAGGCGTCGTAACCGGCTTTTCCTTTTTCCCCTGAAACAGTTCCATCTGCCCGAATTGCTTGTCGGTAATGCACAGAATACCAATCTGTCCGAGTTCGGGAAGTATGCTTTTGACGCGCTTGATATGGACGTCGGCATTCTCGCGGCTGGCGCAATGTCGCAGATAAATCGAGAACTGAAACATCGTAAAGCCGTCATTGATAATCTTTTTGCGAAAATCGGCGGCGACTTTGCGCTCTTTCTTCGTCTCGGTAGGTAAATCATAAAATACTAATACCCACATAATTCTGTATTCGCTGAAACGGTTCATAACTGTTGAAATGACGGATATATGATTTTGCGCTGTTCGCCTAAATAACATTTTGCCAATGAGGCGGTTGTCTGTCCT
>JAISUM010000133.1 GCA_031272095.1 Candidatus Symbiothrix sp.
GTATCCGTCAATGATTATTTTATTGTAGTTCATATTTGTAATTTTTAATGATTATCAAAAATATTGTCCAACCTGTGAATACCCTCTTTAACTTGTTCGGCAAGCACTTTGGCGTAAATCTGTGTTGTTCTGATTTCACTGTGTCCTAAAACCTTGCTGACCGTTTCAATCGGCACTTCCAAACTCAAAAGCAACGTGGCGCAAGTGTGGCGGGCGGTGTGGAATGTTACCTTGTCGCCGTCAAGCCCTGCGCTTGTGGCAAATCGGCGCAAGTGTTTGTTTGTATTTTCATTTGTCCATAAAGCAAAGACAAGTTCGGTATCGGGGCGGTGCGGTTGATTGTTCAAAATTTCGATTGCGGGGGCGGCGAGTGTAAGGTATTCCTGCTTCTGCGTTTTCTTTTGCTTATAAATAAGCATTGTTTCATTCCCCGTTTTCCGTATTTGCGACCAATTCAACGCTTTTATATCACTGAAACGCAAGCCCGTGTAACACGCAAACAGATACGCCGCTTTTATATCGGACGTACAAGGGGTATCATTCAGGCGTTTAACTTCGTCAAGTGTCAGGTAAGGAATTTCGGTGGTTGTCGGTTTCGGCTTTTTGTCGTTATCGACTACATCAAAAGGGTTGCGTGGTAAAATATCGCTCGTAACGGCTTTCCGTATTACCGCTTTCATTTTTTTGAGGTATGCAATTTGTGCATTATTGGCAAGCGTGGCGGTTTTTTGCCCTTTTGCCGTTTTCAAATAGTCAATGAATTGTTCCAAAAACTTTTTATCAACATCCTTTAATGTGGCTTTCGGGGCAAATTCTTTGACGTATATCAGCAATGTATTGTAACTTCGGCGGGTGCTGTCGGTTGCTTTTTCCTTACCGACAAATTGAATGTATTCAGTAAGCAAAATATTTGCTTTGCGGTTGTTTTTCGGCTGCAAACCGTGCGCCGCCGTTTGCATTTCAACAATACGTTGTGCCTGAATTGTTTTTGCCAATTCAAGCGTCTGGCGGTTGCTGTTCTTGTCAATCGGGGTGCGTTCTGGTACAATATAGAGTTTCAAATACTCTTTATACCGTTGTCCGTTGTTGTAAATATCAAGGAAAATTGATTGATTACCGTTTGCAAGCGGTTTGCAACGCAAGTGTATCGGTTCTTTTACTTTCGGCTGCTGTTTGCCGTTCTTTTTAATGTTACCCATATCTAAAATTTTATTTGTTAAACTTGGCGCAAAGGTACAAAAAAAATTTGATACGGGGGACAAACGGGGGACAAAAAAATGCGAAAGGGACGGAATAACAACGGAAAACAAAAATTTTTCAATTCTTGTAAAGCATTGATTTTCATTGTTTTTATTATGCTTTTGTTTTCCTAAAATTTGCAAAAATCACTTCGTTGTGAAAACATTTAAGGCGGGCAGCAATGCTCGTCTTTTTTTCCCTCAAAATATGCCGTCAATATTTTGGCTTTTCCGGCGCCGATCAGTTCGGCGAGTTCGTTCTCGGGGGCGGCTTTGATTCGTTTTAGGCTTTTGTATTTCTGTAAAAGGCGTGTTTTCAGCACTTTACCGATGCCTTTGACTTCGTCTAATTCCGATGCAATCTGTTTTTTGCTGCGTTTATTGCGATGGAAAGTGATGCCGAAACGGTGTGCCTCGTCGCGTAAGTGCTGTATCAGTTTCAGGCTTTCCGAATTTTTGTCCAAATAGAGCGGGATCGAATCGTCGGGAAAATAGATTTCTTCCAATCGTTTGGCGATGCCGATGACGGGGATTTGTCCGTATAAACCCAAATCGTGCAGGGCGTTGCTTGCCGCATGCAGTTGTCCTTTGCCGCCGTCGATCACGATCAGGTTGGGCAGGGCTTCTCCTTCTTCCGAAAGGCGTTTGTAGCGGCGGGTAATGGTTTCATACATCGATGCGAAATCGTCGGGACCAATTACCGTTTTGATATTGAAATGCCGATAATCCTGTTTCGAAGGCTTGGCTTTTTTGAACACCACGCAGGACGATACCGGATTGGTTCCCTGAATATTGGAGTTGTCGAAACACTCGATATGCAGCGGCAGTTCTTTTAGATGCAAATCATTTTGCAGTGTTTTCAGGATGCGGGTGGTGCGTTGTTCGGGATTCAGCCGGTCTGCCTGTTTCAGTTTGTCCGTCTTGTATTGTCGTACATTTTGTTCCGACAGTTCCAGCAGGCGTTTTTTCTCTTTCATTTTCGGAATGGTGAAAATGATGCCACTCAGTTCCATATCCGGCATAAAAGGCACAATGATTTCTTTTGCTTCGCTGCTGAATCGTGATCGCAGTTCGACAATACCCATCGCTAAAATTCGTTCTTTTGATTCGTCGATAAGTTTCCGATATTCAATGGTATAGCCACGAATGACCGAGCCTTGCACGATATACAGATAATTGATATATGCCGCGTGTTCGTCGTCGTCGTATGAAAAAACATCCACATTGTTCAGGGTTGGACTGACGATGATAGATTTTGCCGAATAGTTTTCCAATGCTTCGTAGCGTTCTTTCAACAGGGCGGCTTCCTCAAATTTCCATTCGGCTGCCAAGTTCATCATTTGCTGATACAATCGTTGGCTGACTTCCCTGATATTTCCTTTCAGAATTTCTTCGATGGCATGAATATTGTCGTTGTAGGCTTCTTCGGATTGAAGTCCTTTGCAGGCGCCTTTGCAGCGTTTGATGTGGTATTGCAGGCAGAGGCGAAACTTATCTTTGGCGATATTTTCTGCCGTCAGCGCATAATGACAGGTACGGATCGGATAGATGCCGGTGATGGTGCGCAGCATTGTTTTAACATTATGAATCGCCGAATAAGGACCGTAATAACGTGATCCGTCGGCAATTTTCCGTCGGGTGAAAAAGACACGTGGGAAAGGCTCGTTTTTGACGACAATCCAAGGGTAGGTTTTATCGTCTTTGAGCAGAATATTATAGCGCGGATGATGTTCTTTGATCAGGTTGTTTTCGAGCAGGAGCGCATCTTCTTCCGATTCGACGACAAGGTAGCGGATGGTGCAAATTTTCCGCAACATGATTTGCGTTTTGGGCGTCTGTTGCGTTTTGACGAAATAGGAAGATACCCGTTTTTTCAGATTTTTGGCTTTACCGACATAGATAATTGTCTCATTATTATCCAAATACATATACACGCCCGGACATTCGGGCAACGAGGCTATCGTGGCTGTTATATATTTGTCGGAAAGCATAAGCCGTTCATTTTACGGATATTGCACTTCTACCACCACCGGACAATGGTCGGAAAGTGCTATTTCCTGACGGATGGCGGCTGATTGCAGGCGGGGTTTCAAAGCATCGCTAACAATATGATAATCAATCCGCCAGCCCAGATTTTTGCTTCTGGCTCCGGCGCGAAAACTCCACCAGCTGTATTGATTTGGCTCCTGATTAAATTCTCGGAACGAATCGGTGAAACCGTGTGCGATCAGTCGGTCGAACCATTCGCATTCTTCCGGCAAAAAGCCCGACACGGTCGTGTGGCGTTCGGGGTGGTTGATGTCTATCGGTTTGTGGCAAATATTGTAATCGCCGCAGACAATCAGATGGGTGCGTTCCTGTCGCAGTTTCAGCAGATAATCGGTGAAAAGTTCGAGAAATTCCATCTTGACAGTTTGGCGGGCGTCGCCCATTGATCCGGAAGGAATATAGACGCAAACAACAGTCAGGTCGCCAATATCGGCGCGAATCACTCGTCCTTCGCCGTCGAAAAAGTCATTGCCTATACCGATAACAGATTTATCGAAAGGCAATTTGCTGAATATCGCCGTGCCGCTGTAACCTTTTTTCTGCGCCGAATGGAGCAAAATGTGTTGATAGCCCATACTGCGAAAACTCAATTCATCTATCTGTTCGGCTTGCGCTTTGGTTTCCTGCACGCAAAAGACGTCGGGCTGTTCCTGTTCCAACCACTCAAACAAGCCTTTACTTGCTGCCGAGCGGATACCATTCAAATTACATGATACTATTTTCATCTCAATTACAATTTTCTATCTGTTAATAAATCACTTGGTATTGCATATCGGTTGGTTTTTTTCTGACCGGATAGGCTTTGAGCGGATATTTTCCACCGCTTTGCGCAACGCCTGTTCCGTAGGCAATATCGTATTTTGCGCCGCATTTCGGACAGACTGCCGTGCCTGTTTCATTGGGTACTATGCGGATCGTTCTGTCCGTTTCGACCGGACATGCCAAATCATAAGCGTACAGATTGATCAGACCGTTAGCGCCTGCGCCATTGACGACCAAAACGCCGCCAAAGCCTGTTGTTTCATTGGCAAGCCTGCCTTGCGTGAAGGTTTTATAAGCCAACAGCGCGACCAAATGGCTGTCTTCGTATCTTAAATCTAACGACAGATTGACCGGCGCATCCGGTATCGGAGATTCATAGCGTTCGTCGCACGACAAATATGCGCAACAGAGCAGACTGGCAAGCATCAATTTTGTTTTCACCGGAGCAGTTGTTGAATGGCTTGACTGACTTTTTCAAATCCGAAGCCGGCGATGTGAGCGGCTTTCAATTCGGCGATTTGTGTGGTACACAGTTTGCCGATACTGCCTTCGTGGGTGTGATGCACTTGTTTGTCGGGAACGAAATGTCCGGTCTCGATTTCCATGCCGACCTGTTTGTAAGCGTCGCGGAAAGGCACGCCCTGTTCGACCAATTTATTGACTTTTTCGACGCTGAAAATCAGCGAGTAGCGGTCGTCGTCCAAAATATGTGTATTGACTTCGATGGATCGAATCATCAGGCTGACCATATCGAGGCAGTCTGTCAATTCATCGAAACTTGGCAAAAATATTTCTTTTGTCAGCTGAAAATCGCGGAAATATCCTGACGGTAAATTGTTGATAATCAGCGTCAATTCTTGCGGTATAGCTTGAATACGGTTGCATTTGGCGCGGGTCAATTCAAAGACGTCGGGATTTTTTTTGTGCGGCATAATGCTGGATCCGGTCGTGAATTGGTCGGGCAGTTTGATAAATCCGAAGTTCTGACTGTTGTACAAGCAGGCGTCATACGCCAATTTCGACAGCGTGGCGGCGATGCCGGCAAAGGCAAAACCGACGGTGCGTTCCATTTTCCCGCGTCCCATTTGTGCATAGACCACATTATAATCCATCGAATCGAAACCCAGCAAATCGGTTGTCATCTGCCGGTTCAGCGGAAACGACGAGCCATAGCCTGCTGCCGATCCCAACGGATTGCGATTGCAGATCTTATAGGCAGCCTGCAAAAGTAACAGATCGTCGGTCAGACTTTCGGCGTAGGCGCCAAACCACAAACCAAACGACGAGGGCATCGCTACCTGTAAATGGGTGTATCCCGGCATCAGAATGTCTTTATAGCGCTCGCTTTGCGCCAACAGCAGGTCTGCCAAAGAGGAAACTTTTTCCGCTACTTTTTGAATGGCGTCGCGGGTGAAAAGTTTCAAATCCAAGAGGATCTGGTCGTTACGTGAGCGTCCGCTGTGGATTTTTTTGCCGATGTCGCCTAATTTTCGCGTCAGCATCAATTCTACTTGAGAATGAACGTCTTCGATGCCTTCTTCGATGAAAAATTGTCCGGCGATAGCGGTCTGATAGAGCGATTTGAGTTCGGCAAACAGCGCGGAAAATTCGTTGGCGGTCAGTAGCCCGATACTTTCGAGCATCGTGATATGTGCCATTGATCCGAGAATATCCGCCGCCGCCAAATACAAATCCATATCGCGATCTTTGCCTATCGTGAATGTTTCGACTGCCTTATCTACCTCAATATTTTTTTGCCAGAGTTTCATATTTCGTTGTATGGAATCATCGCCAGCGTGTCGGCGATTTTATCAATGCCTTCCTGTACAGGTTTCGACAGCAAGGGTTTTATAAAAGGATTCAATTGGGCATAAACGGTCAGTTTCAGCGCGGTTTCCTGTTCGCCGATAGCCTGCAAATGAAGGTGCAAGTGCATATCAATTGGCGACTGTTCGGCGGCAAAACGGACGTCGGTTTGTGGGGTGCGTTCGACGATGGTTATTTTGATTTTGCCCACCGGACTGACGGAAAAAGACACGGAGTCGCGATCGAAAGCAAAATCATTCACTTGGTGCGTCGGGATCCGATCTTTGATTTTTTCCAAATTGCTCAAATCCGACAAGACGGCATAAACCTTTGTCTGTGAGCAGGAAATGTTTTTTGTTATACTTGAAAATTCGGTCATTTTGTATTCCAGTTTGCCGGATCTTTGCGCCACTCTTGTAGCGTTTTGATTTCCGATTCGTCGATATAATCTGTGCGCAGGGCTTCGTCTAAAACGGTGTCGTAGTTGCACAAAGTTGTCAGTTTGACTTTTGCTTCTTTGAATTTTTCGGCAGCTATGGGAAATCCGTAAGTGAAGATTGCGACCATTCCGACAACATGGCAGCCGACATTGCGAATGGCTTCGACGGCTTTCAGACTGCTGCCGCCGGTCGAAATCAGGTCTTCTATGACGACCACCTTCGTGCCGGGTTTCAGGTCGCCTTCGATCAGATTTTCCAATCCGTGATCTTTCGGCGTTGCGCGGACGTACACAAACGGCAGGTGCAATTCTTCTGCGACCATAGCGCCTTGTGCAATGGCGCCGGTAGCGACGCCTGCGATGGTGGTGGCGTCATCGTAGTTTTCCACGATGTTGCGTGCCAACTCTAATTTGATAAAATTCCGAATAACAGGATATGAAAGCGTTTTTCGATTATCGCAGTATATCGGAGACTGCCAGCCCGACGCCCAAGTAAAGGGGTTTGCAGGTTGAAGTTTGATTGCCCGTATCTTTAGTAGTTTTTGAGCTAAAATCTGTTCTAATGTTTTCATTGATAGAAATTTAATGATAATTAGTTGATATGAGCTGCAAAATTACAACAAATGATTGAATTTCGCAAGGCATAAGGAAGGTTTTTATACAATTATGGGGAAAAATATTTTTTTCTATTCTTCCCCATTGTTTGCTTGCGGTTGTTCGGAATTTTACCACATAAACTTCACAAGGAACTGATAATTAGACCAATGAGGATCAATATCCGTGTGATGATCGTCCGGTTTCAGTATAAAAGTAACATAGCCGGCTTCGTATTCGACGGTCAGATGTTCCTCCCATTTGTAGTTGTCTTCATCTACGAAAAAATCGGAAAACGGCAGGGGCGAATGGATCTCTTTTCCGTCGAGCGTATAAACATAAAAAGCGTTCAACTGTCCTTCTTGCATCACTGTCTGTGTCAGCGCCGAAACGGGGAACGAATAGAAAAAATACGTGCCGGTCTCGTCTGCGCCTTCACGCCAATCGGCGTTGCTGACCGTGAAATATTTGCTGAAGGTTTTCATTCTGTTTTCTTCGTAATACGAACACGAACTTGTCAGCACTGCCGTCAAAACTGTCATCAATATCACTTTTTTCATCTTTTCGTTGATTTAAATGTTCTTTAATATAGCGGTAAGATAATCCCAGAATTTCTGAACGGAGGCGATATTGACCTGTTCGTCGGGCGAATGTGGATATTGAATCGTGGGTCCGAAAGATACGGTATCCAATCCCGGCACGCTGGAGAGGATGATGCCACATTCCAATCCTGCGTGCATCACTTTGACCTCTGGTTGGGCGCCTCGTTGCGCTTCATAAACCTGTTTCATAACCGACAAAACTTTTGAATTGTAGTCGGGTTGCCAGCCGGGGTAACTGCCGGATGTTTCGACAAAATCGGCATTTGCCAAGTGGAACGTGCTTTCGATGCTGCTGCATACTGCCTCTTTTTTGGTTTCGGAGGCGCTGCGTACCAAAAATTTGATCTCGGTCAGCCCTTTGACGCTTTCGATGATCGCTAAATTGGTCGATGTTTCGACAATTTCGTGCGTTTCGCCAAAATAGTTGATCACATTATTGACGCAGGCATTGACAGCGTCTATCAGTCGGTTTTGAACGTCCTGCGGAATCAGTGTGAGTGATGCTGCGCTGATTTTTTCGGCGGTGAAATGAATCGGATTTTCGATGCCTGCAAATTCTTCGTTCAGCAAGCTTTCATAAGCGGCGACAGCTTGTTGCAGCTGTTCATATTTCTGTTTGCCATCGACCACGACGACTGCAAAAGCTTCGCGGGGAATGGCGTTTCGCGCACTGCCTCCCGAAAAGGACGACAGCCGGATTTGACAACTTTTCGCTGCTTCTTTCAGAAACCGGAAAAATAATTTATTGGCGTTGCCCCGTCCGAGGTGAATATCTACGCCGCTGTGTCCTCCTTTCATACCGGTCAGCGAGATTTTCACGGCGACGTCTTCTTTCGGAATCCATGTTTCTTCCTGATACTGAAAACGTGCGGTAACATCCGCGCCGCCTGCACAACCGATATAGATTTCGCCATCGGTTTCAGAATCTAAATTCAGCATGATTTTTCCCTTGACGAGGGTAGGGCGGACGGCATACGCGCCGACCATTCCGACTTCTTCATCTATCGTAAACAAGCCTTCGAGAGCGCCGTGTTGCAGGTCTGTGGCTTCCAAAATAGCCATTGTGGTGGCTACGCCGATGCCGTTGTCGGCTCCCAGCGTGGTGCCGGTCGCTTTGACCCACTCGCCGTCAATCTGCGCTTGGATGGGGTCTCTTGTGAAGTCGAAGTGATCACCTTTGCCGTTTTTGATGCCCTTGTTGTTTTGCGGCACCATATCAAGATGCGATTGCAGAATGATGGTGGGTTTGTTTTCGTAGCCCGGTGTTGCCGGTTTGCGGATACAAATGTTGTTTGCGGCATCGCGGAGGGTTTCCAAACCAAGCTGTTTGCCGAATTTTTCGATATAACCGGTGATTTCGGTCATGTGTCCGGTCGGACGCGGAATTTGCGTCAATGCGTAAAAATGCTTCCACACTGCGGAAGGTTTTAAATTCAAAATACTGTTTCCCATAAACTTTATTATTTAGTTAATATTAATTATTCAACTTATCCGTTATCTTTCGTAGCAGATAGCATAATGATGCCAAACAGTCCGCAGAGCACCAACCACAGCGATTGAAACGTGAATGTGGCGGTAGCAAAGGCGATTGCCTGCTCTTGATTGACGGCAAAGGCGACCAATCCGAAAACGGTTGCCGCCTGCCATGGTCCCAGCCCGCCGTTGGACGGAATCATCATACTGATACTGCCCATCACAAACACAAACAGGATAGCGGCAAATCCGATATGCGCCGTAAAAGCAAAAGCCGAACATGCAAAACAAAACGAAATGATATAGCAGCTCCATATACCTATCGAATACAGCATAAAAACCGTCTTGTGTGGCATCAACAGCAATATTTTGACGTCTTTGCGCATGGTAGAGATCACCGTGTTGATTTTCCGCACAAACCAGTTGTCCTTAAATAATATAAGCGCCGACACGCCAATCAGCGCCGCGATGACCAAGCCGACATACAACTGCCAGGAAGTCAGGAAATCAGGCGCCTGAAATTCGTGCAGGTGTTGCGAAAACACCGGAATATTCAGCAAAATGGCGATCACGATGATCGGCGCCATCATAAAAACGTCGGAAATTCTGTCAATCAGCAAAGTTTCTACCAGTTTGGTCAGTGGGATTTTGTCTTTTTGATAGATGATGCTGCAACGCCAGATTTCACCGGCTCGCGGGATCGCAAAATTGATGGCGTAGTTGCCCATAATGGCGTAGAGGATATTCGCACGGCGCGGATGATAATCTAACGAGCGGATCAACAACTCCCAACGCAAGCCGCGCATCAGGTTGGCTATCAAGCAGAAAGTTACTCCGACACTCAACAATAGCCAGTTGGCTGTTTGAATATCCGACCACAAGGCGCGAAAATCGGTTTTTCGATACAGCAAAAACAGAATCAGCAGTCCTAACGCCAGCGGAATCGCAATTTTAAGTATTTTCTTCATATTGATCTGTGAAATACAGACTGCAAATGTAGGCAAAATAATTGACATATTGATGACTTTTTCCCTCCGAACCGTGATTTTAAAGGTGATTTTTTTGATTAACTCGTCGGAACGGTGATTAGTTGTGAGTGATTAGTGATTAATATAAAAAAAATTCTTACCTTTGCATCCCAAAATAAAAATGTTTTCAGATTTATGAACAGTATATCAGGCAGTGAAGCCTTATTAGAATCCTTGATTCACGAGGGCGTCGATACCATTTTCGGCTATCCGGGAGGGCAGGCGATTCCTATTTATGACGCTTTGTACGATTACAAAGACCGTTTAAATCATATTTTAGTGCGCCACGAACAGGGCGCTACCCACGCGGCGCAAGGTTATGCGCGGGTGTCCGGTAAAGTAGGCGTAACCTTGGTAACTTCCGGTCCGGGCGTTGCCAATACCATTACCGGCATTGCAGATGCGATGATGGACAGTACGCCTATCGTTGTGATCGCCGGACAGGTGCCGGATAATTTGCTTGGCACCGACGCTTTTCAGGAAGTAGATGTGATTGGCGTTACCCAGCCGATCAGCAAATGGGCATATCAAGTGCGTTCCGCCGACGAAATTGCTTGGGCAGTGGCACGCGCTTTTTATATCGCTTCGACCGGTCGTCCGGGTCCGGTGGTCTTGGATGTTACCAAAACGGCGCAATCGGGCAAAGTGGCATATCAGCCGCATAAAATCACATATATTCGCTCTTATATTCCAAAACCCGACTGGGAACCGGAACGCATTGCGCAGGCAGCAGCATTGATCAATCAAGCCGAAAAACCGTTTGCGATAGTCGGGCAGGGCGTCATTCTGGGCAATGCCGAATCGGAACTGTTAGCATTTTTGCGCAAAGCGGATATTCCGGCGGCGACGACGATGCTGGGGCTTTCCGCACTGTCTTCCGATGAGCCTTTGAACACCGGCATGCTGGGCATGCATGGCAATATCGCACCCAATCTGAAAACCAACGAATGTGATGTGCTGATCGCTATCGGGATGCGTTTCGACGACCGCGTAACCGGCGATTTGACGCAATATGCCAAACAAGCAAAAATTATTCATTTTGATATTGATTTGGCTGAAATCAATAAAAATGTAACTGTGGATGTGCCTGTCATCGGCGACGCCAAAGAAACCTTGGTGGAAGTCGGCAAACTCCTAAACCCCAATCAACATACGGCTTGGCGCGAATCGTTCAAACCGCATTGGGAGCGTGAAAGGCAAGTCGTAATTCAAAAAGAATTGCATTCGAAAGAAGGTCCGTTGCGGATGGGCGAAGTGGTGCATAAGGTTTCGCAAGCAGTTGGAAATAAGGCGATTGTAGTTACAGACGTCGGACAAAATCAAATGATGGGCGTGCGCTATTTTTCTTACGGACAGACACGTAGCGTGGTAACTTCCGGCGGTTTGGGAACGGAAGGTTTCGGTCTGCCGGCAGCGATGGGCGCCAAAATCGGTGCGCCTGACCGTACCGTTTGCCTCTTTGTCGGCGACGGCGGTTTGCAAATGACGATTCAGGAGTTGGGAACGATAATGCAAAGCAAGATAGACGTCAAAATCATTCTGCTGAACAACAATTATCTTGGGATGGTGCGTCAGTGGCAGGAACTGTTTTGGCACGAACGCTATTCGCATACCGAATTGCAAAATCCCGATTTTCTGAAAATAGCCGAAGCCTATCACATCCCCGGACGCAGCGTTTCGACACGCGACGAATTGGACGCCGCCATTCGGGAAATGACCTCGATGAAAGGCGCTTATTTTTTAGAAGCAAATGTTGAAAACAAAGGCATGGTGTATCCGATGGTGCCTGCCGGTACAGCTGTTACTAACATTATATTAGGAGATGAATAATATGGAAAAGAAAACATTATACACCGTAACGATTTTCTCGGAAAATACCGTAGGCTTGCTCAATCAGGTAACGATTATTTTTGCACGGCGCGGGCTGAACATCGAAACGCTTTCGGTGTCGCCGTCGGCTATCAGCGGCATTCA
This sequence comes from Candidatus Symbiothrix sp., assembly GCA_031272095.1. Classification (GTDB taxonomy): domain Bacteria; phylum Bacteroidota; class Bacteroidia; order Bacteroidales; family Azobacteroidaceae; genus Azobacteroides. The sequence continues at coordinate 11,966 of JAISUM010000133.1, forward strand.
TAAATTTACGATTACCACTTTCACCGACAAAGCGATGATTACCAAAGTCGTCAAACAGATTGACAAGCGCGTGGATATCGTCAAGTCGTATTACAACACCGATGAAGATTTGGTCTTTCAGGAAATTGCGCTCTACAAACTCGCGACCAACAAGCTTTTGGAAATGGGCAGTATCGAAGATATTATTCGCCGCTACAATGCCCGCATTTTGGATATGACGGAGACTTGGACGGTCTTGGAAAAAACCGGTCATTACGACGAAACGCAAGCGCTGTTCAAAGAATTGAGCGAAAAAATCGGCGTCTTGCAATTCATCAGGTCGGGTAGGGTAGCGATCACCAAATCCAAAGTCGAACGCTTAAGCGATATGCTGGCGGCAATGGAGGCAAAACTGAATCGGGATAAATCCGTTTGACAAAATGTTTGTTTTTCAGAAAAAATACACTACCTTTGTGCGCTAAAAAACAAAAATAGAGAACAAAATTCATGTATCGCAAACTGAAAGATGACGAAATAGATGCTTTAACGCACCAAGCCTGCCGTTGCGACGACTGGACACAAGTGGAAGTCGATGAACGTTTCGACGTAAAATATATTCGTAACACCAATTTTTCGGGCGAAGTGCGCATCGGTTTTTTCGACGGCGAGGTAACTTTTTTTGGCGGCGTCAAGAAACATACCGGCATTTTCAACGCTACCATTCACAACTGTACTATCGGCAACAACGTGTATATCGGTCAGGTGAGAAATTACATCGCCAATTATACGATTGAAGACAATGTGGTGATTGAAAACGTTGATATGCTGGCGGTCGAAGGCGTATGCAGTTTCGGTAACGGCGTAGAAATCAGCGTGTTGAATGAAACCGGCGGACGCGAAGTCCCGATGTACGACAATCTGTCGGCGCACCTTGCGTATATTCTGGCGCTCTATCGCCACCGAACCGGAGTGATAGACCGAATCACGGCAATGATTAATGATTACGCCCGCTCGGTGTCGTCCGACAAAGGCGTAATTTGTCGCTACGCCCGCCTGACCAACTGCCGCACGCTGCGCAACCTGCGCGTAGGCGAATATGCCCGCCTCGACGGTATTTATCGCGTTACCAACGGCACTATCAACAGCAATCGCGAGGCGCCGGTCTATTTCGGACCCGGCGTGATTGCCGATAATTTTATTGCGTGCAGCGGAACGGAAATTTCGCAAGGCTCTGAAATCTTTCACACTTTTGTCGGGCAGGGCTGCGTACTCGGCAAACAGTATTCCGCCGAACATTCGCTGTTTTTTGCCAACTGTCAGGGCTTGCACGGCGAAGCCTGCGCCATTTTTGCAGGTCCCTACACCGTTACGCACCACAAATCGACCTTGCTGATTTCCGGATATTTTTCGTTTCTCAATGCCGGCAGCGGCTCCAATCAAAGCAATCACAAGTATAAATTAGGACCTATTCATCAGGGCATTGTGGAACGCGGTTCAAAGACGACCAGCGATTCCTACATACTGTGGCCTGCGCGGGTAGGCGCCTTTACGCTGGTGATGGGACGACACTACAAACATTCCGACACATCCGACATCCCGTTTTCGTATCTGATTGAAAGCGGCGACGACAGCGTACTGGTTCCGGGCGTCAATCTGCGAAGCGTCGGCACCGTCCGCGATGCGCAAAAATGGCCCCGCCGCGACAAACGTACCGACCCGCACAAATTGGATTTTATCAATTTCAACCTGCTCAGCCCCTATACCGTTCATCGGATGATAAAAGCGGTGGATATTTTGCGGACGCTGAAAAAAATATCGGGCGACACGTCCGATTTCTATTCCTATCAAAGCGCCAAAATCAAGCCCCGCGCTTTGGAAAACGGCTTGAAACTCTACGACATCGCCATCAATAAATTTTTAGGCAATTCGCTGATTAAACGCTTGGAAACGCTGCAAAACGGCGACGTCGAAACCCTGCGCGAGCGTTTGCGTCCCGACACGACAGTGGGCGTCGGCGAATGGCTCGACCTTGCCGGACTGATTGCCCCAAAAAGCGAAGTCGAACGTCTGCTGACCGACATAGAAACCGGAACGGTCGCCTCGCTCGACGCCATTACAGCGCGTTTTGCCGAGATGTACGACAACTATTACACCTGCGAATGGACTTGGGCAATTCGGGAAATTCAGCAGAAATACGGCAAAAGCATCGACGAATTTACGGCTGACGACGTGGTGCGTATCGTCGAAATCTGGAAAGAAAGCGTCGTGTCGCTCGACCGGATGCTATACGACGACGCCCGAAAAGAATTTGCCCTGCATTCGCGCACCGGCTTCGGCATTGATGGCGACGACAGCGCCCGCGACGACGATTTTGAACAGGTTCGCGGCGAATTTGAACAAAATACTTTCGTGCGCGAAATCACCGACCACATCCGAAGGAAAACCCTGCTGGGAGACGAACTCATTGGTAGAATGACAAGAACTAATCAGTGATTAGTGGTTAGTGTTCGCGTCATCCCGCGCTTGACGCGGGATCCCCTGCAAAAACCTCATTTTTACCTCATCACAAACAAAACAACCACAGTAGCCGGATATGATCAGCGTTTCAAAAGGACTGAAAGCCCGCTTATCAATAGCGTAGGGCAACGCCCTACGAATTTGTCGGATGTCATAAAACCAAGCCCTGAAAGGGCGTAGTCCTTTCGATTGCGCCCTTTCAGGGCTTACAGGATGCTACGCCACATATTTCCACAGGGCGTTGCCCTGCGCTATTGATACGACCCTTTCAGGGCTGTTTGGGTGGGAGCATCTCGTTTTCTACCAACATTTTGAGAAGGGGATTCCTTGCTGCGCTGCGGAATGACGGGGCGGCTTTTTAAATAAGGAGAAAATAAGGGCGGGGTGATGGTCTGTTTTCCTTTTGGCTACTAAGGGAACTTTTGGGAATAAG
>JAISUM010000031.1 GCA_031272095.1 Candidatus Symbiothrix sp.
TTTCACCAAGCGCGTTTTGGATAAAATACGTCCCGAAGGATACGACGGCGAATCGCCCCCTTTCGGCAGTTTATTTTTTAATGATTGACATTGTCTGAACTTTGATTTTAATATGATTATGATGATTAATATGAAAAAAAATATAGTATTAAAACCTGTTAAGTTTCAAAAACTTAACAGGTTTAAGATAGTCGCGTTATTGATAATTCTCAATTCTCAATTTTCAATTCTCAACTCCTATTCGCAGGACGATTTTTATACCAATCCGGTTGTTTATGCTGATTATTCCGATCCGGATGTCATTCGTGTGGGCGACGATTATTTTATGACCGCGTCGAGTTTTAATTGTGTGCCCGGGCTACCTATCCTTCATTCAAAAGATCTGATTCATTGGAAAATCATCAATCATGCTTTGAAAAATCTGCGTATGGAAGGCGTCAGTCCGGCGGATTTTTTTGATCGACCGCAACACGGAAAAGGCGTTTGGGCGCCTGCAATACGCTATCACAAGGGCGAATATCTGATTTATTGGGGCGATCCCGATTTTGGCATTTATCGGGTGAAAACCAAAGATATTTACGGCGAATGGGAAGCTCCGACATTGATTTTGCACGGCAAAGGGCGCATTGATCCCTGCCCGCTGTTCGACGATGACGGACGGGTGTATTTAGTTCACGCATGGGCTGGCAGTCGCGCCCGATTGAACAGCATCTTGACCGTTTGCGAACTCAATGCCGACGGATCTGAAGTCGTCGGAGAAGAAACCTTGGTCTTCGATGGCAACGATGGCATCAATCATACCGTCGAAGGCGGGAAATTTTATAAAAAAGACGGCTATTACTACATCCTTGCACCCGCAGGCGGCGTCGAACAGGGCTGGCAAATTGCACTCCGGTCAAAAAATATCTATGGACCTTACGAAGTAAAAACCGTGTTGGCGCAGGGATCAAGCGCTGTGAATGGACCACATCAGGGCGCTTTGGTCGATACTCCCAACGGCGATTGGTGGTTTATGCACTTTCAGGACAAAGGCGCGTATGGGCGCATCCTGCATCTGCAACCCGTCAAGTGGAAAGACGGCTGGTCGGTCATTGGCGTCAATGAACAAAATTATTGCGGTGAGCCGGTGATAAACTATCAAAAACCGAATGTAGGTAAAGCATTTCCGGCAGAAACACCACAGACCGGCGATGAATTTGATGTCCCTCGTTTAGGCTTGCAATGGCAATGGCACGGCAATCCGCAACAAGCATGGGCATTTCCAACGGCTGACGGATATTTGCGGCTCTATGGACAATATTATCCTTCGGAATACAGCAATTTGTGGGATATTCCCAACCTGTTGCTGCAAAAATTTTCCGCGCCGGCATTTACGGCAACCGCCAAACTGTCAGCCGTCCTGCTGAACGATAGCGACAAAGTCGGATGCATCGTTATGGGACGCGATTATGCCTACATTTCCCTGTCAAAACAGGATGGGAAATATTTTGTGGAACAGTTCGTCTGCCACGACGCCGAACAAAAAACGCCCGAACAAAAAATCGCTGCTACGCCGCCCGAACACTTGCAGATAGACCAACGCCTGAATTATCAGACGCCGATCGATAGAGCGCTGATCTGGTTTCGCGTATCGGTGAATGACGATGCCGTCTGCCGTTTTTCGTACAGCGCAGACGGAACAACTTTTTATCCGCTCGGCGATGTGTTCCAAGCCCGCGCAGGCAAATGGATTGGCGCCAAAGTCGGCTTTTTTATTATGAATCACAAGTCCGACACTTCCCGATCATGGGTGGATGCCGACAGATTCAGTGTGGAAAAGCTGATGAATGGCGTTATTCAGAGATGAAATATAATCCTCGTAATTCATGTTTTCCGAAAACAGCTGTCTGTTATGAATTTTGTCTTTTTCCGGCAAAGGCGTGTTTAAGGATTTGACCGACAAATCGTGGTTGATATCGAAAACGGTATATCCTTGTTGCATAAGATATTGATAAGCGATGGAATCTTTGTATAAAAAAATTTTTGCACCACCGCAGAGCATCAAATAAATGTTGCCCATAGCTTGTTGTCGCTTATGTCCAAAAATGGCATATTGACATGTCGCTAATATTTCCTTATATTGTTCAAAGGGCAAAAAATCGTAGATAGGACTAAATATTGAAAACTTATTCGTCTCAAAATATCTTTTCAAATATCTTTTATAGGTCTCGTGCTGCCGATAGTTTAGAGGAATAATCAAATTTCGATCGGTTACGCCACGTTTTTTTAAGAGTTCAAAAATATCCAAGTGATTATTTGTTTCAGAGGGACTGTTTCCTATCAAAATATTATTACCATTTTCATTGAGATCAAACATAAAATTGTCTGTTTCTGTTAAATATCTATGCAGAAAATATTTTGCTTTAACCTTTTTTTTATTGTGTTTTATTATCATATCATATTCTGTCGGCAAAACAGTTGAAATATAATCGGCTCTTTTTGCAAACTTCCAATATAAAGATTCTTCATCATCTATTCTTAACAAAGATTTTATTTTGTGTTTCAAAATATTTTTGATTTGAATCAGATACTCTTGTGTGGCTTGTGGAGATATATATTTTCTTGTTTGAGGCTCAAACATATTCAATCGAATCAGTTTGCGGGAAGAAAACAAATGTCTGTCCGAATAAATATCATATCCCCAAGACAGCCAGATAATTTTTGTGTTTTTGTTAATTTTAATAAGCAATTCAGGTGGAACGAATAAAGAATGTAAAAAAATCACCTTATATCCTGAATTTGCTATACTGACAAATTCTTGCATCTCGTGTACAAACATGAGTTTTTCAATTTGCTTGATATACTTCATTTTGTCGGTTTTAGTAAAGCAACAAAAAACATTATTATAGTCCGTTCTACTGAAATTATCAATAACACAATCAATGAATTTTTCATCAAAAACGAAATGTAAGAGCGTGTTTCCTTTTTCTTTCATAATATTTGTCAATCCGTTACGGCTGCACTTACTACTGCAGCGCCGGCGCCATCGCCGAAGAAAATAGCATCTCGGCGCGTCCAGTCGGTAATTTTTGAAAAAGTGTCGGCATTGACAGTACTGCAATCTTCGCCAATAACCAATTCTATCGGAACATCGGTTTGCTGCATCATCACGCCCCCTATTGCTTGTGCAATATACGGTTCGTGATTGTAGGTTATCATACAAACGGATACAATTATTTCTCTGTTTTTCATTCTTTTACAAATTTCAAAAGTTCTCTTTCTCTTTCTTTAATTTTTTTTGCAGGAATGCCTGCATAAATTCCCCACTCATCCAAATTTTTATTTACCAAAGACATTGCTCCTACAGCGGCTCCCTCACCTACTGTAATATCAGGCAAAATCACACAGTTTGCACCGATTTGAGAATATTGTTTTATCGTAATTTTTCCACCTGTTACATTCGTTTTTTCATCATCAACCATTGGACTTATAAGAAAATTTCCCGAAAAATCGTCGGTAGCCGAAAAAACTGTGCAACGCGGCGAAAGTCCTGAATAATCCTGCATTTCTATTCCAAAACCACCGTATAAAGCACAGTATGCCGCAATATGAATGTAATTGCCGAGCATAATTTCTCCAGAAAGTATGCAAAAATCGTCAATACGGACATTGCTGCCAATCGAGATTTTTTCGGGCGAATAAATGCTCGCTTTTCTGCTGATTAACACGTTTTTACCATAACTTTTCAAGCCGAGCGCGGCAAGTTCTTTTTCTGTATAAAATGATGTCATAATATGTGTTTTTTTATTTTCCAACAATCGCTTTCCCTTTTTCCGTCAAATAATACCGCTGTTTGGGGTGGTTGGGATTTGGAAATTCGGTTGCAATTAATTCTTGCTCTACTGCCGGTTGCAAATATGTTGTTAAAAAATGTGCTTTGTCTATTAGATTAAGTTTTTTCTGTATTTCTTTTCGCGACATTTTACCTTCAATTTCATTTAACATTCCAATTATCAACTCATTAACTGGTTGGATAACTGGTGGGGTAACTGGTGGGGTAACTGGTGGGGTAACTTGCGCGCTTCTCTCAGAAACAACAAGATTAGATGTAACCCGCATCAGCATCACGAAACGTTTATCTTCGAGTTGATAACTTACTTCGGGATAATCTTTTAGCCAGTCGCGCAGGCGGACAAAGCCGGTGCCGTATTTTTCGATGTCGCCGGTCAAATAAAATGTTTCCGTCAAAAGTTTGTTGCGGTGCCACGCCTGATAATTGTCTTTTTGCAGGTCTTCAACAGTTATTCCCTCTTTCAAATGTCCCGGATTGGCAATTTCGATGCTGTTGTCAAAAATCTTGATAATCACATCGGTTGGGTCGGTGTAATCTTTATGCACGATGGCATTCAAAATCAGTTCGCGCAGCGCCTGCAAAGGGTATTGCCAACGCTCGCCGCGCTGCAACTCTCCGGTGAAAAAATAGGAAAGTTGTATGTTTCGTTTCACAAAGTTCATCGCTTCTTCGATTGCAAGCATCAACGGCTCGCGAATCACCAAGTCGTCGATGATGGTTTCGCGCGTTTTGAAACGCCCGATATGAATTGCCGTATGATGTGTACCAAACAGCAGTTGTGCTGCGCGAGTCAGTTTTCCGTTGTTTATCAGATATGCTGACGAAACGCATTTCGGCGATTTCGTCGGTCGAAAGCAAATGATTTGAATTTTGTTTCCGGCTGAAATAGCGGTTTTTGTACGCGATCGGTTTCAACGGAAATTCATCAACAACAATTTCAACAACTGTTTTATTATCTGTTTCAATAACGTTAAAATCGGGAAAAACAGCCGGTTGCGTACTTTGTTTTATTTCATTCAGCCAGTTCTGAATACTTTCGTCCGAAAGTTGAACGCCGACAATTTCTTTTTTATCGTTAATGCCCAAATAAATTTTGCCGCCTTTCGTGTTTGAAAAAGCAACAATGGTTTCAATAACCTCTTTGTTGAAGGAGGTTTTGAACTCTACGGTTTGGCTTTCGCCTTGCTGCAATATGTTTGCTATATTGTTGCTCATCGGTTAAATTTTTTCGGCAAAGTTACTGTTTTTTTATCAAATTCAAAACCCTTTCCACATCCTCTTCCGTCAGTCCTGCATACATCGGAAGACAAATCACTTCGTCGGCAATGCGGGTTGCGACCGGCAAATTTTCCGGTTTTGCAGAATCCAGCCCTTTGTATGACGAAAACGTGCTGATAAGCGGGTAAAAATACCTTCTTCCGTAAATGTTCCGGCTCTGCATCGCAAAATAAAGTTCGTCGCGGCTTATTCCATATTCTTTTTCGTCAACAAAAATCGGGAAATACGAATAGTTATGCCTGACGTTTTCAGTATCGGGCAGAAAACGTATTCCGGCAACGTTTTGCAGTCCTTCGCGGTAAAGGTCGGCAATGCGTTTGCGGGAAATAATCGCTGCATCAACTTTTTTCAGATTCAGCAGTCCGTAAGCGGCGCGAATTTCGTCCATTTTGCCGTTGATTCCGGGCGCAACAACGGTGGTTTCGCCTGCAAAACCGAAGTTTTTGAGGTAATCGATGCGTTGTTTCGTTTCGGCGTCGCGGCAAACCAGCGCACCGCCTTCAACAGTGTTATAAACCTTTGTGGCGTGGAAGGATAGCGTACTCATATCGCCGTATTCTAAAATGGATTTGCCGTCGATTTCCACGCCAAAAGCGTGCGCTGCATCGTAAATCACTTTCAATCCGTATTTGTCGGCTATTTCTTTGATTTTCAAAACATCGCAGGGCTGTCCGTAGCAATGAACGGGCATAATTGCGGTGGTTTTCGGAGTAATTGCCGCCTCAATTTTTGCGGGATTGATGTTGCAGGTCTGCTCGTCAATATCTACAAAAACCGGCTTGATGCCGTTCCACCAAAGCGAATGCGTGGTCGCTACAAACGAGTAAGGCGTTGTAATCACTTCGCCCGTGATGCGCAACGCCTGCAAAGCCGTGATAAGCGGCAACGTGCCATTGGTAAAAAGGTTTATATGCTGTATTTTCAGGTATTTGCACAATTCTTTTTCCAATTCATTGTGATAATACCCCATATTTGTCAGCCATTTTCGCTGCCAAATATCTTCGAGATACGGGATAAATTCCTGCAAATCGGGAAGAAGCGGGGAAGTTACGGTAATAAGCAGTCTGTCGCTCATACGATTTTATTTTTTAATTTCGAGCGGCAAATATACGCTATTTTCTGCGAACAAAAAAAAAAAAAACGTTAAGATTTTGTAATTTGATGATTTTTATGTATGAAAACAGTCCGCGCAGGCAAATGTACCGACATCAAAGGCGGCTTTTTTATTATGAATTGCCAGCCGGACACTGCCGGATATTGGGTGGCTGTTGACAGATTTAGTGTTGAAAATCTGATATTTTTCCGGTAGCCGCTTTCGTTAATCCAATTTCAATACCGCTAAAAATGCTTTTTGCGGGACTTCTACGTTGCCGACTTGTTTCATACGTTTTTTGCCCTCTTTTTGTTTTTCGAGCAGTTTGCGTTTGCGGGTGATGTCGCCGCCATAACATTTGGCGGTTACATCTTTGCGCACGGCTTTGATGGTTTCGCGGGCAATGATTTTTGCTCCGATAGCGGCTTGAATTGCCACGTCGAATTGTTGGCGGGGGATCAGCTCCTTTAATTTTTCGCACATCCGACGACCAAACGAGACGGCATTGTCCACATGTGTCAAAGTAGAAAGTGCATCGACCGGCTCGCCGTTCAACAAAATATCTAATTTGATTAATTTTGAGGGACGATAATCGTAAATATGGTAGTCGAACGAGGCGTATCCTTTGGAAATACTTTTCAGTTTGTCGTAAAAATCTATCACAATTTCGCCCAATGGCAGATCAAAAATGATTTCGACGCGGTCGCCCGAAATATAGTTTTGTTTGACCAAAATGCCGCGTTTGCCCAAACACAAGGTCATAATAGCGCCGATATAAGCCGTGTTGGTGATGATCGACGAGCGGATAAACGGTTCTTCAATGTGGTCAATCAGGGTAGGGTCGGGGAGCCCTGCCGGATTATGCACCTCTTTCATTGTTTCGTGTTTGTCAAAAACGTGATAGGATACGTTGGGGACGGTGGTGATCACATCCATATTAAACTCTCTGTCGAGGCGTTCCTGAATGATTTCCATGTGGAGCAATCCCAAAAATCCGCAGCGAAAACCGAATCCGAGCGCGACGGACGATTCGGGTTGAAAAGTCAGTGAGGCATCGTTGAGCTGCAGTTTTTCGAGCGATGAACGCAGGTTTTCAAAATCTTCTGTTTCAATCGGATAGACTCCTGCAAACACCATTGGTTTCACTTCTTCAAAACCGGCGATGGCTTTTCCGCAAGGGCGTTTGACGTGGGTGATGGTGTCGCCGACTTTGACCTCTTTCGATGCTTTGATGCCGGAAATAATATAGCCGACGTCGCCGCAACCTACTTCGTCGCGGGGCGACATTTCTAATTTCAAGATGCCGACTTCATCGGCGTCGTATTCTTTTCCGGTGGCTACAAATTTGACCAAATCGCCGGTACGGATACTTCCGTTCAGGATTTTGAAATAGGCGATGATGCCGCGAAACGGATTGAACACCGAGTCGAAAATCAGTGCCTGTAAAGGAGCATCCGGATCTCCTTTGGGCGCCGGAACTTTGTCGATGATGGCGTCTAAAACCTGATAAACCCCCTCGCCTGTTTTGCCGCTGGCACGAAGAATATCGGTGCGAGGGCAGCCGAGCAGATCCACAATCTGGTCTTCCACTTCGTCGGGCATCGCATTAGGCAAATCAATTTTATTCAGCACCGGAATAATTTCCAGATCGTTTTCCAATGCCATATAAAGATTTGAAATGGTCTGCGCCTGAATGCCTTGCGTCGCATCGACAATCAGCAAAGCGCCTTCGCAAGCGGCAATAGAACGGGATACTTCGTAGGAAAAATCGACATGCCCCGGCGTGTCAATCAGATTGAGGGTATAGTCTTTGTAATTCATCTGTATCGCGTGGCTTTTGATCGTAATTCCGCGTTCGCGTTCCAGATCCATATCATCTAACACTTGCGCCTGCATATCTTTGCCCTGAACGGTTTGTGTATATTCCAACAGACGGTCAGCCAGCGTACTTTTGCCGTGGTCGATATGCGCTATAATACAAAAATTCCGTATATTCTTCATTTTAATTTGGCTTTTTTTCGTAAACCCTGCCACGTCAACCAGATACCGGCAATGATGAACGGAATGCTCAAAATTTGCCCCATATCCAAACGCATGCTTTCTTCGTAGGCGACTTGCGTATTTTTCAGAAATTCAATAAAGAAACGCGACAGAAAAATGCCGATCAAAAATACACCGAAAATCAAACCGGAATATTGATAATCTTTGCGTTTCCAATACATCCACATACAAACGATGGCGGTGAGGATGTAACAGGCAGCCTCATAGAGTTGCGTGGGGTGCGACGGCGGACTGAATATCGGTGCATATCCGCGCTGCACATACGAGATGTTTTCGATGAACCGGAATGCCCACGGCAGGTCGGTCGGATGTCCGTAGATCTCGTGATTCATCAGATTTCCCAGCCGAATAAGCGCAGCGACAAAGCCTACCGGAACGACCAATCGGTCGAATGTCCACAGCATACTGCGGTGCGTAACCTTTTTTGAATAGATCCAGATGGCGATAATGATGCCCAGCGTGCCGCCATGACTTGCCAAACCGCCGTGCCAGATTTTGAGTATCTCCACCGGATTTTTGTAATAAAACCAAAAATCGTTGTCTTCGCCATAAAACAGGCAATGCCCCAAACGGGCGCCGACTGTGGTGGCAATAACGACATAAAGAAACAGTTTATCAAACCATTCTTCGTTTAATTTTTCATTTCTCCAGATTTTGTGTACGATCCAAACGCCGATGGCAAAACCCAGTCCGAAAAAGATGCCGTACCATCGTACTTCTCTGCCCCACAAGGGAATATAGAACGCAGCGGGGTCGGCTGTCCAAGTAATATCTAACAACATAATTCGTTATATTTGTTTTTGAGGCAGCAAATTTACGGTAAATTTTCAGAATTACCAATTTTTAGCGTATATTTGTACCCGAAAAACGATAAAATATATGGAAAAAGTTATCATCTTGGACTTCGGTTCGCAGACGACGCAGTTGATTGGACGCCGTTTGCGCGAACTCAACACCTATTGCGAGATAGTGCCTTACAACAAGTTTCCGGCAGATGACGCAAGTGTTATCGGCGTCATTCTTTCGGGCAGTCCGTTTTCGGTGAACGATGCGGAGGCTTTCAAACCGGATTTGTCGGCGATTCGCGGGCGCTATCCGATCTTGGGTATCTGCTACGGGGCGCAGTATCTTGCCTATTCGTCCGGCGGAAAAGTGGAAAAAGGCGACAGTCGTGAATACGGGCGGGCAATGCTGACGCCTATTCTTGCCGACCCGTTGCTGACAAACGTACAGCCCGATTCGCAGGTATGGATGTCGCATGGCGATACCATCACCGGCGTTCCCGACAAGTTTCAAATCATTGCGCAAACGCAGGACGTGCCTTGCGCCGCCTATCGCATCATCGGCGAACCGACTTGGGGCGTACAGTTTCATCCGGAAGTCTTCCACACGACTGTCGGAACAACTATTCTGGATAATTTTTTGCAGCTATGCGGAGCAAAAAAAGATTGGACGCCTGCAAATTTTATCGAATTGACCATCCATGAATTACGCGAAAAACTCGGCGACGACAAAGTGATCTTGGCTTTGTCGGGAGGCGTCGATTCGTCGGTTAGCGCCGTGTTACTGAACAAAGCTATCGGCAAAAATCTGACCTGCATTTTCGTGGATAACGGTTTGCTGCGGAAAAATGAGTTTGAAAAAGTCTTGGAAGATTATGCCCATCTCGGACTGAATGTGTTGGGCATCGACGCCAAAGAGTATTTTTATCGCGAATTAGCCGGAGTGAAAGAACCGGAACGCAAGCGGAAAATCATCGGCAAAGGCTTTATTGACATTTTCGACCGCGAAGCCGCCAAATTGCACGATATTCGTTGGTTGGCGCAAGGCACCATCTATCCCGATATCATCGAGTCCTTGTCTATTACCGGCATGACCATCAAATCACATCACAATGTCGGTGGATTGCCCGAAAAGATGCATCTGAAATTGGTCGAGCCCTTGCGTTTGCTGTTCAAAGACGAAGTGCGCAGGGTAGGGCGCGAACTCGGTATGAAAGAGCATCTTATCAAGCGGCATCCTTTTCCCGGACCCGGATTGGGGGTACGTATTTTGGGAGATGTTACGCCCGAAAAAGTCAGAATTTTGCAGGATGCCGACGATATTTTTATCAGCGGTTTGCGCGAGTGGGGTTTGTACGACGACGTCTGGCAGGCAGGTGTGATCCTGTTGCCGGTACAGTCGGTTGGCGTGATGGGCGATGAACGTACCTACGAAAATGCGGTTGCTTTACGCGCCGTAACTTCCGCCGATGCCATGACCGCCGACTGGGCGCATTTGCCCTACGATTTTTTGGCGAAAATATCCAACGAAATCATCAACAAAGTCAGAGGCGTGAATCGGGTAGTCTATGATGTCAGTTCCAAACCGCCTTCCACTATCGAATGGGAATAATTATCTAAAAATCAAGTAAATATGTATAAACGAATCTTGCTAAAACTCAGCGGAGAATCGCTGATGGGCAACAAACAGTATGGCATAGACGAACAGCGGCTTGCCGATTATGCGCGTCAAATCAAAGAAATTGCCGACACGGGAATAGAGGTGGCAATCGTCATTGGCGGCGGCAATATTTTTCGCGGATTAAGTGGTGCGGCAAAGGGTTTCGACCGTGTCAAAGGTGATCAAATGGGGATGTTAGCAACCGTCATTAACAGTTTGGCGTTGAGTTCCGCCTTGGAAACAGCAGGGCAACGCGGGCAGGTTTTTTCGGCGACACGCATGGAACCGATAGGCAAACTTTATGTGGTACAAGATGCTCTTGACGCGATGAAACGCGGCGAAATTGCTATCATTTCCGGTGGCACCGGCAATCCGTTTTTTACGACCGATACGGCGTCCGTATTGCGTGCCGTCGAACTGAAAGCGGATGTGATGCTGAAAGGTACACGGGTGGATGGCATTTACACCGCCGATCCCGAAAAAGATCCGACCGCCGTCAAATTCGACCGTATTTCGTACAGCGAAATTTACAATCGCGGGCTGAAAATTATGGATCTGACGGCGACTACATTGGCGCAGGACAATCATTTGCCCATCATCGTTTTCGATATGGATACGGTGGGCAATTTGAAAAAAGTCCTGTCGGGAGAAAATATTGGCACGCTGGTAGAGGCATAGCCTTCGCGCCGGTCATTTCGGCAAATTGAAAGCTGTTTTCAGTTCTTCCATTTGCAGGTCGGACATTCCGGTCGGTTCAAAACCCATCGCTTTTGCCGTTAGATAGATTTGAGCGGATTTAGACAGCACGTCGATCATATCGAAAGCTTCCATCACATTTTCGCTGACCGAACAGACGCCGTGTTTTTCCCACATCACAACGTCGTATTCATCCAATTCTTTGAGCGTGGCGTCTGCCAGATCAAACGAACTCGGCAGTTGATAGGGGATGATGCCCAGCCCACGCGGACAAAAAGCGCGGGTTTCGGGAATCATACTCCACAACAAACGCGAAAGTGCATCCTTTTGCAAGAAAGCCGGATGGTGTGTCATCGCAATCAAATCAATGGGGTGCGTATGTACCACCGCTTTATAATCAGAGCTTTTGCCGATAAAATAATTATGCATCGACAGGTGAGAGGCAATTTCCGAAGTCGGTTTCACCGCTTTGTCGGCGATGATTTCGTAACTGCTGCAATCGTCCGTTATTCTCACTAACGAGCCGTTCTCCATCGGATTTCGCGCTAAATCGCGCATCCGTTTGTTCGTCCCTTTACAGAAAAAATAAGTCCCTTTCAAATAGGGTAGGGTACGCCCTATTGCGATTTTATCGCTGATTGCCTGTCGTGAACGAAGGTCATCGTCAATAGTTTCCGTTACGTTCACGGTGATATTCCCGCCGTTACGTTCCGCCCAGCCTTTTTGCCACAAGTAACCGGCAACTTCGGCAATTTCCCAAATTTTTGTCGCCAACAACAAATTCGTTTCTAATATTGATTTCATATTTTTATAATTTTACAGACGCGCCACGCCACGTCCTTACTAACCACTAATCACTAATCACTAATCACTAATCACTAATCACTAATCACTAATCACTAATCACTAATCACTACCACTAATCATTGCCTCAATCTCTTTGAGCGATTTTCCCCGCGTTTTGGGCGTCCAAATCACGCCTACAACGAGCGAAACAAGCAATAAGGCAACCAATACTTTGCCTGCAAGTTCAAACCGTGCGCCTTCGGCATAAATATACACAAAAACAAACGACCAAACTGCGCTTAATCCTCTGACTAAAAAGAACATAACTCCCTGTGCGGCAGCGCGATAACGGGCAGGAAACAGTTCCGATGCCCAAAGCGCGTAAAACGCCTGTACGCCAAAGCCCGCGTGAATGCCCCACAGCACCACAAACGCCCACAAAGCCGTCTGGCTTTTGATGCCTACAAAAGTCAAAACTACCCACGCAGCAACGCCCAAAATCGTGCCGAAAGCATAAAGAAAACGCTGATTAACTTTGTCGGCAAGCATCGCAAAGCCCGCAAACGAGAACAGCGCCGTCAAGCCCCACATAAACATTTGCAGGAAATTGGCGTGGTCGTTGGTCAGTCCGCCCGCCGTTTCGTAAACGTGAGGCATAAAGAAGCCCATTGCACCCGCCACAAAGTTCCAAGTGAGATAAATGCCTACCAAAAACAAAATGGATTTTACGTTTATTTTATTGGTAAACAATGCTTTATACGGATGTTGCTGTTTGGGCTGCGTTTTTTCGGCTTTTTTCGATATCTCCCATTCAGCCGATTCGTCGAGGCGGCGTTGCAGCAGCCACGCAATAAGCGCTACGATAAAGAGCGTAACGAAAATCAATCGGTTGCCGAAGACGGCAAGGGCAGTCGGTTCGCTGATGCCGAGCGCCGTTCCGAACGCGTTAACCTGTTTTTCAAGCGGACCGGAAACGAGCCATCCCAGCAGAAAAATCAGCGCGGGTCCAATCGACCACGCAAGTTGCGAAATTCCGATGTTTCGTCCGCGATTGCCCACCTCCGAAGTTTCGGAAATGTAGGTCCACGAGGCAGGAACGCCCACGCCGACCGAAATGCCGGTTATCAGAAATCCTGCGAGCAGCATCGGAAAACTCGATGCGAAAATCACCACCAGCACGCCGAGCATATAGAGCAGCATATTGTAGGTGTAGATGGTCTTTCGACCGTACTTGTCAGCCATTCGTCCGCCGATGATGGCGCCGATAGCCGCGCCGAAGCAGTTGGCGCTCAAAGCGTTAAGCCAGCCGAGATGTCCTCCCGACAAGCCGAGATAATTCTGCCAGAGGGTCAGTCCGCTGGCGCCTGCCACTATTGCGCCCGCGTCCAAATAGTTGGTCAGCGAAACGGCAATGGTGCTTTTTAAACTTGATTTTTGGTTTTTCATATTACTTTTTTGCTTTTATGCTAATAGTCGGCAAGAAATCGGCAACGGGGCGTTTTTTCGGTGCACCGAGTTTGCGTTTGAGCGCGTCAATAGGACGTCATCTATCTGTTTTTCAGCGCTTGAACCTATCTGAACCATTTTGCTGACGTCAGCAAAATGGTCGGAGATACACTGTCCTGCGTTTTTGCAGGATTCTTTGGCTTTTTCGATGGCATTTTCAAAATTTCGCCACTGTGCATAACCCAACAAATGCTGCAATTCCCTTGCCGACCAGCACTGCACGCCTTCAACTTCGGTAGAGGCGCCTTCAAACTGTGCAAATAATGCTTTTATTTCTTCTGATTTCATATTATTGTTTGAGTGATGTTGTATTTATTTTTCAAATATCACCGCAAAGGTAGCAATTTTCTTGCAGACAATCAGTTTCTTCTCAAAAAATGATGCCATTATTTTCTCCTCTTCGTCATCTTCAAACCCGTCTTCATCTAAAAACCCGAAAGTTCATCTTAATTCTTAACTAATCACTAATCACTAACCACTAACCACTTTTTTATAAAGTTCCCACAATCGTAAATTGTGAGTAGGGTCTCCAACTAACAGTACTCTGTTGTTTTTATCAAGTAAAAAACACATAGAAGACACCTCATTTCCCCAATGATTCATTTTTGCTATCGTATTCTTTTCGTCAAAAAAAACAGGGTAATAAAATCTGTCTCTTTTCATAAGAGAAACAATATCCGAATTATTGCTTTTGGGTTGAAAATAAAACAGATAATTCACATTGTCGGCGCAACATTCCGCCGTTTCACTGATAAATTCTTTCCACAGATACAATCGCAAGTTGCAGGTCGTACATTCAAAAGAATCGACATAGACAACGATTTTGTAAACATCCTGCCTGTTAGTTATGATTTCTTTGTTGGTTGAGTCGGCATAAAATGGCGATATATCAGTTGGAATGAGAATCTGTTTGTCAATCCATTCAGCAACAAACTTATTTATATGTGTTTGCTTGCCTCTCTTTTTATTGCACGACGTAAAAATAACAAGCACAAAAAACAAAATGATTGGCAGATACTTATTCATGCAAATTTATAAAAATGAAAATGTTTTTATCATATTAAGGAATTCATTGTAGTAACTATCTATGGCATCCTTTGTGGTAGTGGTAACATCAATTTTAATTATTTTTCCATTTTGTTCAAAGAAAAACAGATTTTCGTACAGAATATGGGGATTCTTGTAATAATCTACAGTGTTTACAGTACGATAAAAGCGCTTAACCTCAATGTTATCAATTGTAATATTTTGAGAATTGTACACCACATTTTTATTAAGGAAATTGTCTATACTGTTAATAGTTAACGGCTCATCCTCTATAAAATAATACAATATTTGTATTGAACCAAGTTCTTTTTTTGTTTCTCTCAAATCCCCAAGTATGTTTCCATTCATCAAAAAACCATTGAACGGAAATATCTGATTTCTGTCATCATCAGTAACAAAATCTATATAATCAGGAACTTCCATTGTGTAAAATTGATTTCCAATTTGTTTATGTTTTGTGTTTTCGACGGCACTTATTTGTGGCAACGAAAATTCGTAAATAGTATTAATGTCGTCTTCCCTGAACGATACCGCATATATTTTTTGATATTTTTCCGAAACAGCAAAAGTTATCAAAGGAATCTCTGAGGAAAACTGTTTTACTAATTCGCCGTCCCAATTGAAAACCAAAATTTGCGGTTTAAATTTTTCCATATTGCCGCTCGCCTCTTTCTTGTCCATATTTACCCACATCACATAAATATAATTGTCAGTAGAATATGCCTCAGTAAAAAATATTTTGTCCGATTGAAATTCAAAACCGTCAGTTAAAAAATCATAACTGCAATTAACAGTACAAATTTTCAAGAGTTCCCCTTTGTCCGACAAAAGTTTAAACATCGGATAATGATAATAGAAAACGGCTATCCGCCCGGTTTGCCGGTTGATACAAAAATTTTTGTTCAGTCGCTGGTAGGTGTCTGATATTTTTTCCTGTTTGTTATCCAATAGAATATCTCCAAAAGTTTCTTCCGTTTTTTGGTGCGTATTAAAGGTTCTAAACTCAAACTTCATTTCTTTTGCATAATCCTCATTATTAAATATGTAAACAGAATCCGACAGTTTTTTGAAATTATTTATCGGGTCAACTTTTGAAATGACTAATAATGGTTTTTTTGCGGAGGTGAACGCGGTATCACTCACATCAAAATAAAACAGTTTATTACGCGACAATATTTCAAAATGTTCACTTACATTAATGTTTTCTTTGTTTATGGAAATGAAATCACCGGGACCTTGTCCTATATTACCGAAAGAAAATTTGTAATTCACCGCAGGCAAGTCAAATACTTTAAAAAACAGGTTGGGGACATTGTCGTAGATTATCAGATTATCGTCTTTTACAAACAACTTGGATGGTCTGAAAATATCTGTATCTATGTTTCGCTTGATTGCTGTCAAATTTTCGGCGTTCCCCAGTTTAATAATGTCATTAGAGGGATTGTTATTTTTGCTGCAGGCAGCAAGAATAAAAACCGTAAAAAATATTGCAGTATATCTCATCTTGTTAAATTTTACTATATTAATGAATCAACAATCCGAATGAAGATGTCTTTTTATTGACATCTTCATTCGGGATAAATTTGTCAGGGATAACATTTACCCGGATAACTATACGCATCACAACTTACAGTATAGCAAGGTTCTGTTACAGTGCATCTATAAACAGTACTGCAATTCCAGAACCAACAATTGTTGGTTACTGAAAAACAATCAACTTCTGATGAACCGCCGCTCGGATGCTCATCACTCGCCAGCGCTTCCACATTCGCTAACTGTAAATCAGTCAGCGCAGTTGTTCTTGTGTTACTTTTTGTAACATTCACCGCAGCCACCGCTGCTATTGCTAATACGGCTATGCCGCAAATTATTTTTTTAATAGTCATGATAATTTTATTTTTTTATTAGTGAAAAATTAAAGATTTTTTTTGATTTTTGCTTTCCCTGTGGTTTTTTATTGAAAAAAAACGGTGTCAGGTGGGTTGGTCGTCGGGGGGCTGCACTCGGGAAAGCGCTCGGCAGTCCCCCTGCGTGGTTAAAGTTGTTTTTCCCCAGAAACCAGATGCTGTGCCGGCGGCACACGGCAAAAATGCCGTAACTTACTGATTTACAGTAGATTGGGGGGTGGGGGGGTAACGGCTCAAAATTCAAGTGCAAACACAAAGGAACCGGCAAAACCGCCGTCCTGCCCGCCAAAAAAAACATATATGTCAGAAAATCAGTCATTTTTTTTCGTTTTTTTATTTTGCCTCACTGTATTTGGCAGGTGCAAAGGTAATACTATTTTTTTAATTTGCAAAAAAAAATTATTTTTTTTTCGCTGGCGCGTCCTTTGCAATCCGTGCCTTTAAGCCCCCTAAATCCCCCACAGGGGACTTTTGGCGGCGGTGCAATTTTGTTATTTTTTGCTTTTTGCTTTTTACTTTTGTTTCACCCCCTCCCTACCTCCCACGAAGGGGGAGGAGTGTGCGCTGGCGGTGCTTTTGCGCTGTTTTCTTTTTCTTTTTTCCTGCACCTCTCCTGTGTATTTGCACAATTTTGTTATGCGCTCTCTCCCTCCCCTGTGGGGTGGGTCGGGGTGGGGTGTGGGCTGGCGCGAAAATTTTAAAAACCTGCTTTTCATTACAAAACAACCTGAGTAACAGCGAAATAAGCAACAC
The DNA here is from genome assembly GCA_031272095.1 of Candidatus Symbiothrix sp. Classification (GTDB taxonomy): domain Bacteria; phylum Bacteroidota; class Bacteroidia; order Bacteroidales; family Azobacteroidaceae; genus Azobacteroides. The sequence continues at coordinate 17,402 of JAISUM010000031.1, forward strand.
AAAAACCTGATTACCTGATTACCTGATTGCGCTTTTTTTGTACCGCTGGCTAAAGCCGAGCGGCTGGGCAGCAATCAAGCCCCGTAAAACGGGACTGTTTTGCTGCCGACAACGATTTCGCCGTTTGCTAACAAGACCGCCGCCCCACTTGGAAGTGAGAATAGGGCGCATAAGCACGATTGACAGCTTTTTTTGCCATATCAACCAAATTTTTTTCGTCAAAAGTGAGGTCTGTATAAGAACAAACTTGTATCTTTGAAA
>JAISUM010000095.1 GCA_031272095.1 Candidatus Symbiothrix sp.
GCGGGAAATTTTCGATAGACAAGCTGCCCGCATCGGCAAACACGCTCGAAATCTCCTACTTCGGCTACGAAACGACCAATGTAGCTGTCGGCGAAAATATCCTCGTCTCGCTGCCGGAATCGGAATCAACACTCGACGAAGTGATTGTGGTGGCGTATGGAACGACGACGAAAGTTGCATACACCGGCGCCGCATCCGTGATCAAAAACGACAAACTTTTGCAAACGCAAAGTTCCGAAGTTTCGAAATCGTTAGAAGGCACTGTCTCCGGCGTGCAAATTTCAAGTTCAACCGGACAGCCCGGATCCAGCGCGGAAATTCGCATTAGAGGATTAGGCTCTATTAGTGCCAGTCAAGCGCCGTTGATCATTATGGACGGTATCCCTTACGAAGGAAATTTGAACTCTATTTCTACTCAGGATATAGAGTCATTGACCGTCTTGAAAGACGCTACAGCCACTTCTATGTATGGTTCTCGCGGATCAAATGGCGTAATTTTGATCACCACCAAAAAAGGCGCCAACGGCAAAACGCGCGTTAATCTCGACATGAGAGTCGGCGTCAATTCGCGTGGAGTACCCGCTTATAACGTCGTTACCGATCCGGGCGAATACTACGAACTCGTCTGGGAAGCGCAACGCAACGGTTTGGCAGGCTCGTTAGGCTATCTTGGCGCAGGATTGGCTGCATCGAACAATTTGATACCGCAACTGGGCTACAATGTTTATCAAGGCGTGGCAGACAATCAGTTGGTTGATCCGCTTACAGGAAAGCTGAATCCAAACGCTACGTCAAAAAAATGGAACGAAAGTTGGTTGAAAGATCCGTTTTATAATGGGCTGAAACAAGACTATAATGTCAATGTCAGCGGCGGTACCGACAAAACAACAGCCTATTTTTCGCTGGGGTATTTGGATGATGCAGGTTATGTAACCAAATCCGATTTTTCGCGTTTCAGCACGAGGATCAAAGCGGATCACACAATCAATGACCACATCAAAACAGGCTTGAATATTGCTTACTCCCATACCGAAACAAACGCGCCTATAGAAGCAACAGGAAGCACAAGTTATTCCAATATCTTTATGTTTTCGCAACAGATCGCGCCCATCTATCCTGTATATAAGCACGATTTGGCAACCGGTGCACCTCTCTATAATGCCGACGGTAGCCGCGCTTATGATTTCGGATCCGGCAATCTCGCTAATGGCGTCGCTTCAACGGCTACACGTGCTTATGCTCCCGAACAAAACCCACTGTATGTTTTGCAAAACGACGCCAGCGCTCTTGCTTATGACAATTTGTCTTCACGAGGCTATGTAGAAGTGAAATTTCTGAAAGATTTTACTTTTACGAGCAATCTTGCTTATGACGTCTTTACCGCTTTTCAAACAGAATTCACCAATCCGACGATAGGAAATGGATTGGATTATGGCGGCATAGGTGGAAAAGGGATTGTGCGTTATTCGGCACTGAATACTAATCAATTATTGAATTACGAAAAGATATTCGGTGGCGATCATAAAATAAAAGTATTGCTCGGACACGAAACCAAACAAGACAATCAATGGGTAGTTTCAGGATCAAAAATGGGCTATTACGATCCCTATAACCCTGAATTTGTCAATGCAGCTTCGGTTGGTGAATTAATTTCATATACTGCCGAATATGCTATGGAAGCCTATCTTTCGCGTCTCGAATATGAATACGACGATCGCTATTATTTTTCGGGCAGTTTTCGTCGCGATGCCTCGTCGAAATTTCATCCTGATGTTCGTTGGGGAACCTTCTGGTCTGTAGGAGCAGCATGGCGCATCAACGAAGAATCTTTTATGTCGGATGTGAGAGACGTCAATAATTTGAAGTTAAAAGCAAGTTATGGCACACAAGGTAACGATGGTATTGCCGGCGCCGCTATATTTTACAGTGACTTGTATGAATATACTCCGGGAGCGAAGCCGGTAAAATATTTTAGAGGCAATACCAACTTAACTTGGGAAAAATCCAACAATTTCAATGTTGGCGTCGAACTTGGTCTATTCGATCGCTTGGATATAAATGCCGATTTCTTTATCAAAGAAACAAGAGATCTGTTGTATCAAAAACCATTGTTTTCTTCGCTTGGTGCACCGGATTGGATTTGGGACAATCAGATTGACATGAAAAATACCGGTTTTGAAGTAGAAATCAATGCCGATATTATCAAAAACAACAATTTCAAATGGGATGTTTCGTTCAATTTAACGTACTATAAAAACAAATTGACCAAGTTGCCGGATGATAAAGATCCGACAGGATACACTGCCGGTAACTATTGGCGAAAATTGGGCGGTTCCCTCTACGACTGGTACACCTATGAATATGCGGGTGTAGATCCTGCGACCGGCGCTCCATTGTGGTATATGGATGTGGAAACTCCGGTATATGAAGCCGACGGCGTAACTCCGGTGCTTGATAGCGACGGCAATCCGGTTACGACGACCGAAAAAGTTACTACCGATGATTACAGTCAAGCCGACCGTTACGAAATTGGCAAATCTGCCATTCCTGATTTGTTCGGTGGGCTTTCCACCGGAATCGAATTGTACGGTTTCGACTTCAATGTTCAAACAGCTTTTCAGTTAGGAGGTTATGGTATGGATATTCAATATCAAAATTTGATGGGAAGCGGATCGGATATTGGTGAAAATTTCAGCAAAGACATTTACAAACGCTGGACACCAAGCCATACCGATACCGACATTCCGTATCTCAATACCGGAGACCAGGATGTCAATGCGGCATCGTCGCGCTGGTTGACAAGCTCCTCGTATTTCAGCATCAGAAACATCACATTGGGCTATACTGTTCCCAAAAAGACGCTGAAAACGTTAAGCATCGACAAGGTACGTTTATTCGTCTCTGTGGATAACCTGTGGATAGCTACCGCTCGAAAAGGTTTCGATCCGCGTCAATCTTTCAACGGCACCACTTACATAGGCGCCTATTCTGCCTTGAAAACAGCATCGGTGGGCTTACAGGTAAATTTTTAATCAATTAAATATTAAATAATATGAATACGAAAAATAAATTTTTGTTATCGCTGATGGGTATTTTATTACTCGGATCCTCGTGCGGGGAAGATTTCTTCAACGTGGACGTAACCAATGTATTGACGCCCGATGAAGCTTATGACGTGATGGAAGCAGATCCCTCAAAGCTTACAAGTTTCGTTGACGCCATCTATAATGTTATGGTACAATTTGATTTGTATTCCACATATCACGATGCTTTTGGTTTTATGGCGATTTTGCATGCGGGCGACATGATGACCGACGATATTTTGATGAATAAATTGCATTGGTTTAATTACGATTATCTGCATGATAATCGAGAATGGACATATCGTCGAACTAATGTCTGCTGGATATATATGTATACTGTTATTAACAATGCTAACAATGTACTTGACATGATCTCGCCGGATACAGATTCGCCTGACATCTTAAGATATCGCGGACAATGTTTGGCTCTCAGAGGTTTTGCTTATTATTATCTGATTCAACTTTATCAGCATGTCTATCCTTATGTATCTGCAGGAACAGACGCTCCCGGCGTTCCGCTGTATTTTGCAAATAACGAAGGCAAAGAGAATATTTTCGGACGCGCTCCGGTATCGGTAGTGTTGGCGCAGATCGAAGATGATTTGAAAGCAGCAGTTGAGGCGCTTGAACAAGCTCCAGCCCGCTCATCGAAAAACAATATTGACGTGCATGTGGCAAACGGTCTTTTGGCGCGTTACTATTTGCTTACCCAACAATGGCAAAAAGCCTACGATGCGGCAACTGCGGCGCTTGACGGTTACAGTGTGATGCCTGCCTCTCGTCTCGGCGATGGTTTTATGAATATAGCAGATGCGGCGGTAATGTGGGGCTTCGATCACAACAGCGAAACGACCACTCTCTATGCTTCATTCTTTTCGCACATATCGAACCTGACCGGCGGATATTCGGGATTGAATTATGCTTGCCGTATGATCGACCGTCGTCTGTATGATCAAATACCAGCTACTGACGCCCGCAAACAGCTATTTCAAAATCCGGAAGGAACCATTGATGCAAGCGATCGCGCCTCCTCTTCCGCTGTCGCTTGGCAATTGCCATACGCCAATATCAAATTTGGTTACGATGGTGAGTTTACAATGGATTATACCTACATGCGTGCAGACGAAATGGTACTGATTCAAGCTGAAGCGCTGGCGCAACAAGGACAGGGAGCTTTGGCTGCGCAAGCTTTGAAAAAGTTGATGGAGGAACGCGATCCGGCTTGGAATGCCACATCGGTTACGGCTGAAGACGTCTATCTGCAACGCCGCATCGAATTGTGGGGCGAAGGTTTTGGTTATTACGACCTCAAACGCCTGAACAAAGGCATCGACCGCACCACAGAAGGTTCGCTGCACGATCCGGCTTTGGGCGGAAAAATCGCTGTTCCGGCTTTGGATAAACGCTGGATCTATCAGATTCCCGAAAGCGAAATTCGAGAAAATGCGGAAATATCGCCGGAAGAGAATAACGAATAAACCATTAAAATACAGAAGAATATGAAAAATATATTTAGAGTATCTATCGTTCTCGCAGCAGCAATATTTGCATCATGCAGCGAAGAACTTGTAAAATCGGATTACGATTATACACCTAATCCGGAAAATGCACCGCAAAATGTGGTTACAGGCGCAGTCTTGGAAGCAGCATCGGAATCTGCTGTGGTCAGTGGCAGCGTTGAAAACGATACGACGCTGCTTGATTGGGGCGTCGTGTATTACAAAGTTGAAGACGCCGACGATCCAGAAAAATATTCGGTCAAATCGGCAACAAATGCAGGTTTTGAGTTTGAACTAACACTCACCGGGCTTGTTGCTTCGACCGAATATCAGGCAAAAGTCTTTGCAATGAACCTCGACGGCATCACTTACGGCGAGCCGGTGAATTTCACTACCGATACGCCACTGACGTATTTGGTCGATCTCAACGAATCTTCGTCCGAAGACGATTGGTTGGCATTTATAGAAAATGTAAGCACCATCGATAAAGACGGAGATGAAGAAGAGTGGGGTTTTGACAACCTTGCAGAAGAAGGTGAATTGTGGGCATTTTATTCTGCCTCTTGGAACAGCGAACCGTTAACACCGGAAAATTATCTGATTTTTTCGGTCGAAACAGGAACAAACACCTCCTTTACGCTGACGGCGCAAGCACTTGACGCTGATTATTGTGCCGAAAAATTCAAAATGATTGCCTCTCTCGAAGAAATCACGGAAGATAATTGCCAAGATGCGGAAGTGTTGTTTGAACATACTTTGGAAGACGGCGATCCTTTCACTAAGACAGTCGTATTACCATCGTCTTACGATAATCAAATTGTCTATTTGGGCATCGCGCACTACGACTGTACAGATAATTATTATCTGACGATTACAGCAATAAAGGTTACTACCAAAAAGTAGCAATCATTTTTCTTTCCCTTTCAAAACTTCCCATCTCCCCGTGATTTGGGAAGTTTTTTTATCTCAAAACAAAAGATAATTAAAAAAAATATACTACCTTTGTATCTTTAATTTTTGAAACACACATGTCAGTAATTATTAAAGAGGTAGGCAATAAAGCCATGCTTCGACAATTTGTTCAGTTTAATCTTCGCCTGTACAAGGGAAATCCCTATCATGTACCAAGTCTGATATACGATGACTTGATGACTTTGGATAAGAAAAAAAATCCGGCTTTTGAATTTTGCGAATCGGTATATTTTTTAGCTTACCGCGAGGATAAAATTGTAGGTCGTATCGCCGGCATCATCAACCACAATGCCAATAAAGTTTGGGAACAGCAGCATGCCCGCTTCGGATTTGTGGATTTTATCGACGACCGCGAAGTTTCCGATGCGCTCTTTCTCGCCGTAGAACAATGGGCTAAAAGTAAAGGAATGAACGCCTTACAAGGTCCTTTGGGCTTCACCGATTTAGACCATGAAGGTTTGTTGGTCTGGGGCTTCGACCGCATCGGTACCATGGCGACCGCTTACAGTTTTCCCTATTATCAGGAACATTTGGCGGCTTTGGGCTACGAAAAAGATCAGGATTGGCACGAATTTTTGATCAAAGTGCCGTCGGAAATACCGGAACGTTTTCGCCGTGTGTCGGAAATCGTGATGCAGAAATTCGGACTTAAAATCAAAAAATTCAAACGCCGAAAAGAGGTCTGGCCCTACGCCTATAAAATCTTCAAACTATTCAACGACGCCTATAAACCGCTATACGCCTATTCGCCGCTGACGGAACGGCAGATCAAATATTACGTCAATATGTATATCCCGATGTTGCGTTTGGAGCTGATTACGGTCATCGTCCGCGAAGACGACGACTCGGTGGTTGGCGTCGGCATCACCTTGCCCAGCCTCGCCAAAGCGCTGCAAAAATCGCAGGGAAAACTCTTCCCGTTTGGCTGGTTTCATCTGCTGAAAGCGCTCTGGGGTAGGGGAGAAGTGGTTGATTTACTGCTGATTGGCGTTCATCCCGACTATCAAAACAAAGGCGTCAATGCCCTGATGTTTTACGATTTGATCCCCGAATTTAACAAGATAGGATTGAAAATCGCGGAGAGCAATCCCGAATTAGAACTCAATACCAAAGTACAGGTACAATGGGACCTCTTTGAACGCGAACATGTTAAAACGCGCAGAGCATTTATTAAACATTTATAAGAAAATAGCTGTCCGCAAATTCGATCAAAATGATTAACTTTGCAGACTTGAATTTAAAAATAAAGAATGGAACAACAGGTAAAATACGACGAAGGGAATATTATTTCGCTCGAATGGTGGGAGCAGTTGCGACTGCGTCCGGGTATGTATATCGGTAAATTGGGCGACGGAACAGCCGCCGACGATGGCATCTATGTGCTTCTGAAAGAGGTGCTTGACAATTCCATCGACGAACACATGATGGGCTATGGCAAAAACATCGACATCACGATAGACAATGACGTGGTAACCGTGCGCGACTACGGACGCGGTATCCCGCTCGGCAAAGTGGTGGACGCCACGTCAAAAATGAATACCGGCGGCAAATACGATTCGGAAGCTTTCAAAAAATCGGTCGGGATGAATGGGGTAGGGATCAAGGCGGTCAATGCGCTGTCGTCCTATATGCTCGTACAAAGTTTTCGCGACGGAAAAACCAAAGCAGTCGAATATCGCAGAGCGCAAGTTATTGAAGATGAGGCTATTACAATCACAGACGAACCGAATGGTACGCTCATCAATTTCATCCCCGACGACGATCCGAAAATTTTCGGCAATTATCATTTTTTAGACCAGTTTGTCGAGCCGCTGCTGAAAAATTATGTCTTCCTGAATGCCGGTCTGACCATCACCTACAACGGCAAAAAATTCTGCTCAAAAAACGGGCTGGAAGACCTGCTGAACGAAAATATGACCTCCGAGCCGCTCTATCCGATCATCCATTTGCAGGGCGAAGACATCGAAGTGGCTTTGACACACTCCGACCAATACGGCGAAGAATATTATTCGTTTGTAAACGGACAACATACCACGCAGGGCGGGACACATTTGTCGGCGTTCAAAGAAGCCGTTTCGCGGGTGATCAAAGAATTTTACAACAAAAATTTTGAATATTCCGACATCCGAATGGGGATTACGGCAGCGGTCGCTATCAAAGTGCAGGAACCGATCTTTGAATCGCAAACGAAAACCCGTCTCGGCTCAAAAAACATCATCAACAACAATCCCGACAGCCCGACAATCACCAAGTTTATCAGCGATTTTCTAAAAAAAGAGCTGGATAACTTTCTGCATAAAAACGCCGAAACGTCGGAAATTCTCTTGAAAAAAATCACCGATTCGGAAAAAGAACGCAAGGCATACGCAGGCATCTCGAAAATTGCCAAAGCGCGTGCCAAAACTGCCAATCTGCATAACAAAAAACTGCGCGACTGCCGCGTCCATTATTCCGACCCGAAAGGCGAAAAATTAGACGATACCTGCATCTTCATTACCGAAGGCGACTCGGCAAGCGGATCGATCACGCAGAGCCGCGACCCGAACTATCAAGCCGTGTTCAGTTTGCGCGGTAAACCATTGAATACCTTCGGATTAACGAAGAAAATTGTTTACGAAAACGAGGAGTTCAACCTCTTGCAGGCAGCCCTGAATATCGAAGACGGATTGGACGGATTGCGCTATAATAAAGTCATCATCGCCACCGACGCCGATGTGGATGGGATGCACATTCGCCTGCTGATCATCACGTTTTTTCTGCAATTTTTTCCCGATTTGATACGCAGCAATCACGTTTTTATTCTGCAAACGCCGCTGTTTCGCGTACGCAATAAAAAAGAAGTGCGCTATTGCTATACGGAAGATGAACGCTTGCAGGCAATCGCCGACCTCGGACCCAATCCCGAAATCACCCGATTCAAAGGTTTGGGCGAAATTTCACCGGCAGAATTTAAAGAATTTATCGGCGAAGGCATCCGCTTGGACACCGTCAGAATGAAAAAATCGGACGCCGTGCGCGGTATGTTGGAATTTTATATGGGAAAAAATACAATGGAACGCCAAAATTTTATCATCAATAACTTGGTGGTCGAAGAAGATTTGGCATAACATACACGACTGCGATGCAACATCAAATAAAGACCGCCGTTTTTCCGGGAACTTTCGACCCCTTCACCATCGGACATCTCTCGTTGGTCAGACGGGGTTTGAAAATCGTTGATGAAATCATCATTGCTATCGGCGTGAATGTGCATAAAAAAAGCTTTTTCCCAATAGAAGAACGCATCGAAACGATTGCGCGACTGTTTGCCGATCATCCGCAAGTAAAAGTAATGTCCTACGAAGGATTGACCATTGACTTTGTGCAAAAAGTGGGCGCACAGTACATTCTGCGCGGTATCCGCTCGGTGAATGATTTTGAATACGAAAAAAATATCGCCGACGTCAATCGGCAGCTGGCGGGCGTCGAAACCATTGTGCTGTTCACGGAGCCGCAATATACGCATATCAGTTCGTCGATCGTGCGCGAGCTGTTGAGCTACGGCAAAGACGTTAGTGAATTTATACCTTAACCGATTGAAATGGATACGATTATCAAAAACAGTCTGGCGGTGGACGCCGCATGTTCGGGCAATCCGGGCGTGATGGAATATCGCGGCGTCTATACGGCGACCGGCGAAGTGATTTTTCACAAAGGACCTTTCCGACAGGCAACCAACAATATCGGCGAATTTTTGGCGCTGGTGCATGGCTTGGCATTGCTGCATCAACAGGGTTCGCCGCTGCCTGTTTATTCCGACAGCGTGAGCGCGATGGCTTGGGTGCGCAACAAAAAAGCAAAAACAACCTTACCAGCCTGCGCCGAAAATCAGATCCTTTTTGAACTGATCGCCCGCGCTGAAAAATGGCTGCGCACACACGAATATGCCAACTCGATTTTGAAATGGGATACACGCACTTGGGGCGAAATCCCCGCCGATTTCGGCAGAAAATCATGATCCTTCGGTTTCATCCTATAAAATTATGGCTGGCAATACAAATACATTTTTATACGCTGTAGCAACAGATTTGTACACTAAATTCGGCAGCAATATGTCCGACGTAGTGATAGTTACGCCCTCGAAACGCACGCGGCTGTTTATGGACAAATATTTGCCCGTTGCCGCAGGTGGAAAACCCGTATGGACTCCGCAATACACAAATATTATCCGACTTTGCAGCGATGCGTGCAACCTGCAACTGCCCGACGATACGGCTGAACATATCGAAATGGTGTGGCAACTTTTTACGGTTTACAAAAATGTATGCAAAGTCGATGAAACTTTCGACCGCTTCTACTTTTTCGGCGAAACGCTGCTCAACGACTTTAACGACATCGACCGCTATTTGGTCAATGCCGACCTGCTGCTCGGCAATCTGCACGATTTGGAACAGTTTAAGGATTTTTCCTACCTTACCGACGAACAGAAAGATATTATCAAACGCTTTTTTAATCACGATACCGAACTCAAAAATCACTTTTTTTCGGTCTGGGACAACCTGAAAACCGTCTATCACGAGTTCCGAAAACAACTCGAATCGCAGGGAAAAGCCTACGAAGGAATGTTAATACGCAATCTTTTAGAAAACCGTCAAGACCGTCATTGCGGGCTTGACCCGCAATCCCCTGCAATTTACGCTTTTGTCGGCTACAGCCACCTCACAACGGCTGAATTTGCGCTGCTGCGCCGCTTGAAACAGGAAGGCAAAGCGCTTTTTTACTGGGATTTGGATGAATTTTACTTGGACAAAGAGGCAGGTAAATTTTTGAAAAAATATGTCGGCGTTTTTGGCAACGAATTGAGTATCGACACAGATAATTTTCTTAAACCCAAAAAGATACAGTTTGTCGCGGCGAGCAATGCAGCGGCGCAAACGGGTTATATTCCGCGCTGGCTCGACAGTTTGGAAAATGCCGACTTCGCCGACGCCGACACTGCCATTGTGCTTTGCGACGAAAAACTGCTGCCCGCCGCACTTTCGGCATTGCCCGAAGGCACAAAACCCAATATCGCCATTCTTTACAGTCTGATGCAGTCGTCGGCTGCAAGTCTGTTGCTCTTATTGCTTGATTTACAGACAAAAGGTCTGCGCCGCAACGCTTTCAGTTTCGCCTTTCTGCAACCGGTTTTACAGCACGCTTTTATTCAAAAAATTTATCCGAAAGCCGAAGACGACGAAAAAACAATTCGCGCAAACAGACGGTTTTATATCGAGCCGCAATCCCCCCCCGCCAACCGTCATTGCGGGCGTGACCCGCAATCCCCAGCAATCCTTACCAACAAAATACTTTTCGACGCCAAAGAAAAAAACGCCTCGCAGTTGCTGCAATATCTTCAAAACGTTGTCGGCGAGGCAGGCAAGACTGTTGGCGACGATGTGCTTGAAACAGAGGCAATTTTCAAAATCTACCAACTGCTGAATCATTTGCAGGGCATTTCCGACCGCCTCGACAAAACCACTTTAATTCGTTTGCTGAAACGACTTTTGGCGGCAGGCAGGGTGCCTTACTACGGCGAACCGGCTCGCGGAATACAGATTATGGCAATGTCGGACACTCGAAATATGGATTTTCGCAATGTTTTGCTGCTGTCGGTCAATGAGGGAATTATGCCGAAAATAGAGCCGGAAACTTCGTTTATTCCGCCATTTATTCGCCGTCATTTTGAGATGAACACGATTGAAGAGCAGGATTCGCAGGCGGCATACAACTTTTTCCGCCTTCTTGGTCGTGCCGAGAATATTGCGCTCTGCTACAATACCGGCAAACAATCGACCGGCAAAGGCGAAATGAGCCGCTATATGCTGCAAATGCTGACCGAAACGCCGTTTGAAATCGAACGAATCACTCTCAAAGCCGACATCCGGAAAACCGGCGAAACCCAGCAAATCTCAATCCCAAAAACTCCAGCTATCATCGAACTGCTAAACAAAAAATACAACACTAACCACTCAACACTAATCACTAACCACTCAACACTAACCACTATCTCCCCTTCCGCTTTCAACACCTACATCGACTGCCCTCTGCAATTTTATTTCAAATATATTGCCGAAATAAAAAAGCCCGACGAGATAACCGACGAATTGGATAATGCACTGTTGGGCAGCATTTTCCATAAAACAATGGAGTTGATTTACGGCAACCGGAAAATTGAAGTCGGCAAGGAATTTTTCGGTAAATTTATTCGCGACGGCGTTTTAACCGCCGAAAGCGAGAAAATCATCGAAAAAGCCTTTGAGTTGATTTATTTTAACAGAGAAACTTCGCGCAAAGAATACAATGGCGTGCAACTTATTTATTATAAAGTAGTTGCACAAATGCTAAAAAACACGCTCGAACTCGACCGCAAAAATACTCCCTTTGAAATTCTTGAATCGGAACAGAAACACGCTTGCCGGATTGCTGTTGATGACAGTTTGAGCGTGGATGTTGGCGGCATTATTGACCGAATCGACCTTACCGACGGCAAGGTGCGCGTGGTGGACTACAAAACCGGCTCTGCGCCCGACGCCAACAAAGATTTTTCAAAAAACATTGCAGATATTGTAGAGCAAAAGCGTAAATCGAAAGATAAATACCGTTTTCAGGCGTTTCTGTATGCTTATGTTTTAAAGAAAACCGGATATTGCGCCTGCCTGCCCGCGCCTGCCCTGCTCTTCCCTTTGGCAGCCGACGACGAGAATTATTCGCCCGAATTAAAGTTTGACGAAACCGATTTAGCGGAATTTGAGGCGGCGCTGAAATTGAAATTAACGGAACTTTTCGATTCTGCTACGCC
>JAISUM010000005.1 GCA_031272095.1 Candidatus Symbiothrix sp.
GACAACCAAACAGGCGAACGCATCATTGTCGGTACAGCCTCGCCTACCACGCCTTGGAAAGTCGATGTGGATGATCCGTCCGGCTCCGGCAACTGGCTGACATTGGCGGTCGGACGACACAACAATGCGACACTCTACACCCCCATGCCCGACAACGCCGAAAACTATCCGGTTACCTCAGGAGTAACACACATAGAAGCTGTCGGCGATATTGTTTTTCGCATCGGCGCCACCGGCATCAATCCGCAAACCGACGCGAACTACGACACCGGCAAACGTCCGCGCTACGCCACCGTTACGCTGACGGTTTTGACAAATCCGGTGAAAGTTTACACGCTTTATTGCCGGCAGGGCGAATCGGCGGACTACCTTTTCCGCAACAACGACGCCTCCGATCCCCTTCGCGGCGGCACCGGTAGCGGAGCCGTCCGTACCGCTTCCAAAAGATTCAGCCCCTATAATCTGAAAGGCACCGTGCCTTCTATGACTTATTGGGATACGCCCATCGCAGGCGGCGAGTTTGTGGAATATCCGACACAGGCAGGCTCTTTCTGGCAATGGGGAACCGACCTCGCCGGTGGCGGGAAAACAGCTAATTTGCGCTATGCTTACCACCCGACATCACCTGTAGGCGCCATATCGGGATGGGACAGAGATTACAATTACCATGCCAATAATGATACATGGCATGAATTTACGGGGAACAATCGTCTCGAAACCTGCCCACCGGGTTGGCGACGTCCGATGGCAGGCGATACGACTTCTTTGCATGATAACGTAGCTGCCAATGCCGCTGATTCGGAAGTGATGCAAAGTCTGTTCTACAATACTTTTGATGGCAGTACTCTTAATGTGGACAACGCAAATTATCGCTACTGGGGTTATTATGCCGACGGTTATTTCGACCGATATCCGATAGACTACGGAGTGGGGACGCCTGTAAGTATCAGAAATGCAGTCGAACCAAGATCCGAAAAGGTTGCCTATTTCGGAGTGATTTATACCAATCCCAATACAAAAGCCTCTCTTTTTGTGCCTGCATCGGGATCACGCAAAACAAGTTCCACCTACACCAATGGCAGCGATGACGGGTTCAGTGGTTCGCTCTATGCTTCGGCGGGATCATACGAAACAAATACCGGTATCGAATACTATTACTGGACAAGTTCGGCAAAAGACAGCTACATCGCATGGATGTGGGCAGGAGGATATTCCGCCACCAATAGCGCTGATAGAATAGCCCGACAATATGGTTACGGTTATCGCACAAGCGGGGTTTCAGTGCGTTGTGTGAGGGATGAGTAAAAAAATATATGCATTTTGTTGGAAGTTTCAAATATTTATCGTACTTTTGCAGCGAAATTTGGAGGAGGGAGGCATCAAGCCTCTCTTTTTTGTTCATTATGATTGACAGAGAAACAGTAAAAAACATTGTAGAAGACTTTCTGCGGCATCATTCGGACTTGTTTCTGACAGATTTGAAAGTTGAACCGGACAATCGTTTGACCGTCGAGATCGACAGCGATAAGGCGGTGTCGATAGACGAATGTGCCGATTTGACCCGATTTATCGAATCGCATTTGGACAGAGAGGTCGAAGATTACGAATTGGAAGTCGGCTCGGCAGGTATTTCGCAAGCCTTCAAACAGTTGCGACAATACCGCAAAAATCAAGGCAGGGAAGTAGAAACGCTGACCAAAAACGGCAAGAAACTGACCGGCATACTCAAAGATGCAGACGACACGCAACTGACACTGACCCTTACCAAACAAATCAAACCGGAAGGGGCAAAACGCAAAATAACAGTCGAAGAAGACGTCACGCTGCCTTACGAAGAAATAAAATATACAAAAAACATAATCAAGGTATAAACATCAAATTTGTAAAAAGATGGCAAGAAAACAGGCAACAACGAGCATGATTGAAACGTTAGCCGATTTCAAAGAAAACAAAAACGTGGACAGAACCACGTTGATCAGTGTATTGGAAGAATCGTTCCGTAGCATTATCAGTAAAATGTTCGGCTCGGATGAAAACTACGACATCATTATCAATCCCGACAAAGGAGACTTGGAAATATGGCGTAACCGCAAAGTGGTGGCTGACGACCAATTGACGGACTCCAACTTGCAAATTTCATTGACTGACGCGCAAAAAATAGACGCAGCATACAAAGTCGGAGAAGAAGTTACCGACGCCGTCGATTTTGCCGCTTTCGGTCGTCGCGCCATCCTCAACCTGCGCCAAGCCTTGGCTGCCAAGATTATGGAACTGCAAAAAGATTCGCTCTATGCCAAATACAAAGAACTTGAAGGACAAATCGTCATCGGCGAAGTCTATCAGGTCTGGAAAAAAGAAGTGCTGATGCTCGACAGCGAAGGCAACGAATTGATTTTGCCCAAAACAGAACAGATCGAGAAAGATTTTTTCCGCAAAAACGAAACCCGCCGCGCCGTCGTCATCAAAGTGGACAACTCCAACGGAAACAGTCCGAGAATCACTGTTTCACGCACCGCCAACCTGTTTATGCAACGGCTGTTTGAACTGGAAGTGCCGGAAATTCACGACGGACTGATCACCATCAAACGCATCGCACGCATCCCGGGCGAACGCGCCAAAATCGCCGTAGAATCCTACGACGACCGCATCGACCCCGTAGGCGCTTGCGTCGGTATGAAAGGCGCCCGCATACACGGCATCGTGCGCGAACTCTGCGGCGAAAATATCGACGTGGTCAATTACACCATCAATCCGTCGCTGTTTATTCAACGCGCATTGAGTCCGGCAAAAATATCGTCGATCAAACTGGACGAAGAAAACAAAAAAGCCGAAGTCTATCTGAAACCCGAAGAAGTGTCGTTGGCAATCGGTAAAGGCGGAATGAATATCAAATTAGCCAGCATGCTGACCGAATATACTATCGACGTCTTCCGCGACGTAGATATCGACAGCGAAGATATCTATTTGGAAGAATTTTCAGACGAAATCGAAAGCTGGATCATTGACGCACTGAAAAATATCGGCTGTTATACAGCGAAAAACGTACTTGCTATGAATAGAGACGAAATCATCGAAAAAGCCGACCTCGAAGAAGGCACCGTCGATGAAATCATAGCTATCCTGCAAGCAGAATTTGAAGAATAATTAAACAAAATTTATGTCTATAAGATTAAATCAGGTAGTAGCGAAAGAACTGAATGTTGGATATAAAACTGCGAAGGAATTCCTGCAAAAAAAGGGAATTGAGGGTATTAGTAATCCAAATCAGACCATCAGTGAAGAAGCATACGAACTTTTGCTGAAAGAGTTCGGAAAATTCGGTGTGGGAAATGCTCACGCAGCCAAAGAACCGGCTGTGCAAAAAGAAAACAACACGCCCAAACCGTCGGTCGCTAAAAAAGAAACACCTGAAAAACTTACCTCCCCTCACGTTATCGGAACGTGGGAAGGAGATCTGTCAGAACTTAAATCTTCAAGACATAGCAGAAGAAAGAAAAAGAAAACGACAACTGCCGCCAAGCCTGCCGAACCGCAAATAAGAAAAGACCAACCGAAGCCCGCGCCGACAGCGCCCCAAGCAGCGACGCCTCCCAAAAACAAGCAAAAACAGCCGGAAAAACCCGCGCCTGTCGCAGTGGAAGACGTCCCGAAGACAATAGAAACCACCATCAGCCAAGCGCCTGCGGAAACGCCACAGGAAACGCCGAAAAAGAAAACGGAACCTTTCCGTATCGGCGTGAAATCGTTGCCGGGCGCCAAAGTGCTTGGAACGCTCGATTTGACTACAATAGACACGCGCACTCGCCCCAAACCACTGTCGCAAAAAGAAAAACAAAAACAACGGGCAGAAAAGAAACGCGCCGAAAACGAACGCAAGGCAAAAATTCATCAGGCAGATCAAAAACGTCAAGCCGGACAAACCAACACCAAGCCGACTGCCAATAATAATAATGCCAATAAATATTCAAACAACAACAATAACAATGCCGACGCCAATAAAAACAGCAGACCGGAACACAAAAAACGCGAACGCATCAAAGGCGAACGCATTGATATCGAAAAAGGCGTAATCATTCCGACCTTGTCCAAATCAGTCGGCGGCAAACCCGAAAGACAGGGCAACAATAACCATAACCACAATAAACCCAAAGATCGCGGCGACAACAGACCGCGCAAACCCTTTGCCGCTAAAAATGAAATCAGCGACGAAGACGTACAAAAACAAATCAAAGAAACACTGGAACGCCTGACCAATACCGGTAAAGGCTTGAAAAAAGGCGCAAAATACAGAAAAGAAAAACGAGAAGCCGTTTCGCAACGTCAAAGTGAACAATACGAAATGGACGCTCAAGAAAGCAAAATCATCAAAATTACCGAATTTGTTACCGCTAACGATTTGGCAAATATGATGAACAAATCCGTCAACGACATCATCAAAACCTGTATGTCGATCGGTATTTTTGTCAATATCAATCAACGATTAGATGCCGACACCATCAATATCGTCGCCGAAGAATTTGGATTCAAAACCGAATTTGTAAGCGCCGAAGTGGTCGAAGCCATTACAGAAGACGTCGATAATCCCGAAGACCTCATGCCGCGTCCGCCTATCGTTACCGTGATGGGACACGTCGATCACGGGAAAACATCGCTGCTCGACAATATCCGCAATACCAATGTGATCGCCGGTGAAGCCGGAGGAATCACCCAGCATATCGGCGCCTACCACGTCAAATTGCCTTCGGGACGACGCATCACTTTTCTCGATACGCCCGGACACGAAGCTTTCACCGCCATGCGTGCTCGTGGAGCCAGCGTAACCGATATCGCCGTCATCATCGTAGCCGCCGACGACAATGTGATGCCGCAAACCATCGAAGCCATCAATCACGCTTCGGCGGCAAACGTTCCTATCGTCTTCGCAATAAATAAGATAGACCGTCCCGGAGCCAATCCCGATAAAATCAAAGAAGCCCTCGCTGCTATGAACTACCTCGTCGAAGAATGGGGCGGCAAATACCAGTCGCAGGACATCTCCGCCAAACAAGGCATCGGCGTTCCCGAACTGCTCGAAAAAATATTGCTCGAAGCCGACCTTTTGGAACTGAAAGCCAATCCGACACGCAAAGCCATCGGATCGGTCATCGAATCGTCGTTAGACAAAGGACGCGGTTATGTTGTAACTATGCTGGTGCAAAACGGCACCCTGAAAATGGGCGACATCATCCTCGCCGGAACGCATTACGGACGTGTCAAAGCCATGTTCAACGAGCGTAATCAGAAAATCACCGAAGCCGGACCCGCCGAGCCGGTGCTGATCCTCGGCTTGAACGGCGCACCCACCGCAGGCGACACCATCCATGTGATGGAAACCGAACAGGAAGCCCGCGACATCGCCACCAAACGCGAACAGTTGCAACGCGAACAAGGCTTGCGGACACAAAAACGCATCACACTGAGCGACATCAGCCGCCGCTTGGCTATCGGCAATTTCCAAGAATTGAACATCATCGTCAAGGGCGATGTGGACGGCTCGGTAGAAGCATTGTCCGATTCGCTGATCCGACGTTCTACCGAACAAATCCAAGTCAATGTCATCCACAAAGGCGTTGGTGAAATTTCGGAATCGGACGTCATCCTGGCAGCCGCCTCCGATGCAATCATCGTGGGATTTCAGGTGCGCCCATCCCAATCGGCTCGCAAAGCAGCAGAACGCGAGGGCGTAGATATTCGCCTCTATTCCATCATCTATGACGCCATCGAAGAAGTCAAAGCAGCAATGGAAGGTATGCTTTCGCCCGAAATCAAAGAAGAAATTACCGCCAATGTCGAAATCCGCGAAGTATTCAAAATCTCCAAAGTCGGTTCAGTCGCCGGTTGTATGGTCAGAGATGGCAAAATCAAACGTAGCAACAAAGTACGCCTCATTCGCGACGGCATCGTGATCTACACCGGCGAAATAGATTCTCTGAAACGCGGTAAAGACGACGCCAAAGAAGTAACACAAGGCTACGAATGTGGTCTGAACATCCATAACTTCAACGACATCAAAGTCGGCGACATCATCGAAGCCTTTGAAGAAGTCGAAGTGAAACAAAGTTTGTAAAAAAATCCGCCTTCAGCTTGCATAATTGATTTTTTCTTTTTATCTTCGCTGCATCAAAAACGAAGAAAGATGCATATTGAATCATTCATACAATATTTGCGTTACGAAAGAAATTATTCGGAACATACGATAACAGCCTATCGAAATGATTTACTGCAATTTCGCGAATATTTTTGCGGCGATAATCCATTGACGCCCCAAGAAGTAAGCCTTCCCGATGTACGCAGATGGATCGTAAACTTGGTGAATGAAGGTTATACCCCAAGCTCGGCAAACCGCAAAATCGTCGCATTGAGATCGTTTTTCAAATACCTGCACCGCAATCATATCGTCGAAACCAATCCGATGAAAAATATGATTGGTCCGAAAATGCGCAAACCGCTGCCCCACTTTATCAAAGAAAAAGAAATGGAAGCATTGATGCCCTCGAAGGACATTTCCGCCTGCCATGATTTTGAATCGGAACGCGACCGAATGATGATGGATGTGTTTTATTCCACCGGCATGCGCTGCGCCGAATTGGTCGGACTGAAAGACGACGACATCGATTTCGGGGCGCAACTGATCAAAGTAACCGGCAAACGCAACAAGCAGCGCTTGATCCCATTCTCCGACAGCCTGAAACAAAATCTGCGCAACTATCTCGCCATCAGAGACGAAGAAATCCCGCAAAACGCAGAAAAATCGCTGTTTATCGGCAAAGATGGACGATCGTTGAATAATAATAAGGTATATTATATCGTTAGAAATATGTTGGCGGCAACGCCCAACCTGTCGAAACGCAGCCCTCATGTATTGAGACATACGTTTGCGACGGCAATGCTGAACAACGGTGCGGACTTGAATGCCGTGAAAGAGCTGCTTGGACATTCCAGTTTGGCTTCGACCGAAGTTTATACGCATACAACATTTGAAGAGTTAAAGAAAACATATCAACAGGCTCATCCGAGAGCTTAAAATAAGGAGATTTAATATGGAAATTACAATTCATTCGCTTCATTTTGAAGCCAGTCAGCAACTCGAAACGTTTATCCGCAAAAAGATAAACAAGTTAGAAAAATTTTACGACGGCATTGCTACAGCCGACATCACTTTGAAAGTAGTCAAACCGGAAACGAATGACAATAAAGACGCTTCCGTCAAGCTGTTGCCCGGATCCGAATTTTTCGCGCAAGAAGTCGCCAACACCTTTGAAGAGGCTATTGACCGCTGCGCCTCCAAATTGGAACGTCAGCTTATCAAAGCGAAAGAAAAGCGAAAAAAATTGTAATCACACTGCTTTCAAACTCATATCCAAACTTTTGACCGAGTGGGTTAAAGCGCCCACCGAGATGTAATCGACGCCGGTTTCGGCATACTTTCGGAGCGTATCCATCGTGATACCTCCGGAAGATTCGATTTCATAGCGTCCGTTGACGATCTCGACTGCCCGTCGCGTGTCTTCAACCGTGAAATTATCGAGCATGATACGGTCGATGCCACCCACGCGCAAAGCCTCGTTCAGCTCATCGAAATTGCGCACTTCGATTTCGATCGGCATTTGTTTTCCGATTTTCCAAAGATATTCTTTGGCGCGGACGATGGCGTTTTCGATGCCTCCCGCAAAATCCACATGATTGTCTTTCAGCAAAATCATATCGAACAAGCCGATGCGATGGTTGCAGCCGCCGCCGATTCTGACGGCTTCTTTTTCTATGATGCGCATGCCGGGAGTCGTTTTTCGGGTATCCAGCACGCGGGCATGCGTTCCTTCCAACAGCTTTACATAATGGCGAGTAAGCGTCGCAATGCCGCTCATGCGTTGCATCACATTCAAAACCAAGCGCTCGGTTTGCAGCAAAGATTGCACTTTGCCTTCTACGGTGAACACAATATCGCCGTATTTCACTTCCGCCCCGTCGGAAATAAAGACCGTAACCGTCAAATCGGGGTCAAAAGTGTGAAAAATTTGTTGAGCAATTTCCACTCCCGCCAATACGCCGCTTTCTTTGATCAGCAGTTTCACTTTTCCGCGCACAGAGGGATGAATGGTCGAGAGTGTCGTATGGTCGCCGTCGCCAATATCTTCTTTAAAAGCCAAACGAATCAAATCGTCTATCAATTCCTGTTTCATATCTGTCATTGATTAAGAAATAGGATGCAAAGGTAGTGAAAAATTCCTTACAAACCCTTATCAAACCGTTTTTTTCTCAAAAAACGTGCATTAACGGGTAACGGCGAATGGATTCCCTGTTCGACAAAAGAAGAAACGAGTTACGTTCTGCTTGGGGAAATACCAATCATTAAGACCTTCAATCCATCATCACAAACGCCGCCCAAAAGTATGGCGAAACATATTTTTCCCGCACAATAATACACTGTTTCAATACTCAAACAGTGAATTTTCCCTATGTCTTTGAGTCAAATTTGAACGCAGACCGACCCGCATCAACAAATCCTTTGTTATCGCCCGTTTTGCATCGGTAAACATAAAGGATTGGATAAATTCCTGCATATCTGGTTTATTAAGTTCAATTTGTATTGCCTGTGCTTCTTCAAGTGTATCAAAACCAATGAAATAGCAAGTGTCGTCGAGCAATAAAACTGTTCCATTGGGCTTTACGAGCGTGAATTTTGTTTGCTTGTAAAGTCCTGAAATTGCGACTTTGTACGGCTTAAACGAATAGTCGCCAACGCCGAAAATGGAATACATCGGTTTCCCGTTGTAAATACTTGATTTTCTTTGCAAAAAGTAATCTTTGTGGCGTTCCAAATAGGCTTTCGTTTTTGGCAATCCGGCTAAAACAGGCGCTGTTTCCTGCCCGATTCTTTTCTGTGTAACGATGGTATATTTACGCGATGTATCAATAATATCTTCCTTCAAATCGGAACTTTTCAATAGTCCGTAAACCAAATCTTCTTCCAACTCAAATTCTTCG
>JAISUM010000016.1 GCA_031272095.1 Candidatus Symbiothrix sp.
ACCCTTATTTATTAAGGTTCCCTTAGTAGCCATGTATAAAACGCCCCATCATCCTGCCCTTATTCCATTATTAATCTTTGGAAAATAAGGGAATAAGGGTAAAAAATCGCGGACATTCAACTCCAAACTACTAAGGTCGCCCGCAGGAATAAGGGTGTCTATTTACACAAAGGCAAAGAAGGCAAAGACGCAGATTCCTTGCTGCGCTGCGGAATGACGGGGCGGCTTTTAAATAAGGATGGAGTAAGGGCGGCAACAAAAATAAAACCTGTTAGGTCTCGAAGACCTAACAGGTTTTATTGCAATGGATTGTTGTTTTCAACTGATAGCATCACTTCGGAGTGATACTATCAGTTAGCGCTACTCCCACCGCATAGCGTCGTAGTAGCTGCTGCTCTGGTTGTATTTCAGGTCTTGCAACATGGAGGAGCTGACGGCGATGGTGAAATTGTAGGACTGGTAGGGTCCGATGGGGATGACGCTTGCCGACATCGACCAGCAGTGCATTTGCCTTGTAATGGAACACTGCATAGTTGCAAAGCGTTTGTAATCAAAATCATAGCTGGTGTTGAAGGTGATGTTCCAGTTTT
The DNA here is from genome assembly GCA_031272095.1 of Candidatus Symbiothrix sp. Lineage (GTDB taxonomy): Bacteria > Bacteroidota > Bacteroidia > Bacteroidales > Azobacteroidaceae > Azobacteroides. The sequence continues at coordinate 591 of JAISUM010000016.1, forward strand.
TGGTGGGCGCGATATTGCCCGATATGCCCAAGGTCTGACTGAATTTGTAGGGATATTCGCGTTTCTTTTTATCGAAGGCGCTCATATTGTACGCCATACTCAACGAATAGCTGAGGTTGATGTTCCAAGGCACTGTGGCTTTATAATAGCCGTTGGCATCGTAGTTGTCGTCTTTTTCTTTGGGTTTGCGCAGGGAGGCGCGGGTCTCATTGCCGGGTGTTTCGACGGCGGCGGCATTGGCGGCTTCTATGTCCGATTGGTCGGGCGCCGGTTCTTCGCTTGTATCGTCCGGAAGGTCGTCTTTTTTGTTTTTACTGAACAGCGCCGCCAATTTTTTGAGCGATCCGTTGTTGATCGTATAAGAATAGGAGGTGCCGGTGCCACGCAGTCGTCCGAGTCCTTTACCGGCTTGCCAGCGCGGGACATTGATACGCACGCCGTTTTCGTTATAGGTATAAGTATCAAAAGTGCCCGACAGGCTCAACGCCGATTTGCCGAACCACTTCAAACGCAGGGAGACCGTCATATCCGACCAGTTCATCGAATCTGCCAAAAAATTATACCCCATATTGACGCGCAGTTGGTCGATCAAACTGATTTTTCGGGTGGAGTCGGTATTGGCGATGGGCAATTTCATTTCCAAATTATTATCGACGCTGAAATTGAGCGAGCCGGAACGCCCTTTGCTCGGAACGCCCCACAAATTGTGTGAATAGGGCGAATAATTGTAAGTAACCTGTTCGCCCTTGTCGTTGATATAGACCAAATCTTTGTAATAGCCATAGTCAGGATCGCCGAAATCTGGGGCGCCCGAAAACGATACGCTGGGTGTGAGAACGTGGCGGATCTGTGTGTTTTTTGTCCATTCGCCGAACATCCGCCAAGGTTGAAACATCCCGTAAAGTTTGGTTTGCGCACTGATACTCCCGCTGAAATCGTAGATGCGATAAAAGCCGTAGGTGGTATCTTTCGGCGCTACACGCTGTTGAGTGGCACTGTATTCCTGTTCGATGCGGCTGGTGTACCACCTTTCGTTGTAGGTGATATTGGGCGTGATCGTGATGTTTTTCAGCAGAGAGAAAGAGGCGGAAACCGGAATCGAATGTTTGGCGCCGTTGCGCCAGTCGCGGATCAAATTTTTCTTGAAAAAATCGTATTCTTTGACATTCTGGATACTGTTGGAAATCAGACCGGTATAGCTCATGCGGATATTTTCGTACCAACGCGGGGCGCCTACCTGCTCTTTGCGTTGAAAGGGATAGACTTCGCGCATCGTTACCGTAAAATTGGGCAAGGTCAAACTCAAAGTGGTATCTTTTGAAATCTGATTGATAGAGGCGTTGGCGCTGAACGAAAACGCACTGTTGGGCGGACGATAGGTGTAATTGATGCTCGACGATTTGGTGTTTTGCGTATATTGATTGGAATAGAGGCTGCTCAATTCGTTACGCGAGTAGGAGCTGGTCGAAAAATTCACCGATGCCGAAAAGGTGCTGAAGGGGTTGGCTTTGGCGTCTTGGCTGTGCGCCCAAGTCAGTTGAAAATCTCGCGCCAAAGAATAGTCGTCCTCGCCTTTTTCGCCGGTAACGGTAACGATGTAACCGACATTCACATTGCCCGAAAATTTATATCGTTTGCGATAATTGGAGCGGGCGTTCAGTCCCCAAGAGCCTTTGGTATAGATGTCGCCGGTAACCGCCATATCGACAAAATCGTTGAAAGCAAAATAGTAGCCGCCGCCGCGTAGCGAAAAGCCGCGTTTCATTTCGTCGCCATAGCTCGGCATCAAGATTCCCGAAGAGTATTCGTCGGTGAAGGGGAAAAATCCGAAGGGAATGGCGATCGGCAACGGCACGTCTTCCACGACCAAATAGGCGGGACCGGTTACAACATTTTTTTTCGGACGCATCTTGGCGCGTGTCAGGTCGAGGTAAAAATGCGGATGTTCGTGGTCGTCGCAGGTGGTATATTTTCCGTCGCGCATGTACAGATCGTCGTTGCCCATCTTTTTGGTTCGGCTCGCCGTAACATAGCCGTCGCCCTGCTGGGTGATGACGTCGGTTACAAACATTTTTTTGCTCTTGAAATTGTAACGCGCTTTTTTCATTTCGTATTGCGTATCTCCCTGTTTGAAAACCGGATAGCCATATTCTTCGCCTATCGAATCGACCGCAAAAGTCGCATAAACAATGCTGCTGTCGGCATTCACTTCGATGTATTCGCCGGTCAGGTTGAGGTCTTTGTATTGCACATTGCCGTCGCCGAAAAGGTAAAGCATATTTCCGTCTTTCATCGTCATCACCATCGAGTCTTTGGCGGTATATTGCACCGGCGCATCTACCGCATTGGATTTTTTGGCAACCGTATCCGGCGGCGCGGCAACAAGCGTATCGGGCGGAATGACGCCGAGCGTATCGGGCGCTTGAACGGCAACAGTGTCGCTTTGTGCGAGCATCGTTTGTCCGCAACACAGCGCCGACACAAGCAGCAAGGCATACACAAGGCGTAAGGCGACCATCTGTTTCATTTCAGCCAAAAATTTGATGTAATTCGTCCCAGCGGCGCACCGAGTCCTCGCCGTGTTTTTCCATTGATTTGCGGATTTTTTCCGGTGATTTTTCTTTGTCCGGTTTCGATTTGGAATAAAATTTATCGGCATAGCAGACCAATTTTTCTTCCAAACTGATCGGCAACATTTCGCGGCGGGGCAGGGGCAGGTCTCTACGGGTGATTTCAGCCACCGTCATTCCGGTGCCGGTATGTCGCTCGCAGACCAAAGCGTGGCGTTCCAGCCCTTCTTTGCGTAACAAATCGGCGCCGAGATAGCCGTGACAGATATAAGGATAAGCGCCAAAACAGTGAATTTTCGGTGCGTCGGTCATAAAAATGCCAATATCGTGTAACATTGCCGCCTCATAGACAAACTCTTGATCTACAAGCAGTTCCGGATGACGCTTTGCCGCTTCCATCGCTTTTTCGGCGACTGCGCGACTGTGGACGAGCAGCAGTTCATACAAAGCGCTTTTTTCGGTATAATATTTCTGTATAATATCCAAACTATTCATTCGATTGATAGGAAAAGAAACTGCAAAGGTAATATTTTTTGCTGTATTTGAGAAAAAATGCGTACCTTTGAGGCGAAATAAAAATTTTTAAGTTATGTCCACTATTATCACTGTATTGGTTATTTTCGGATTTGTGGTGAGGTTTCTTTTAAAAAACACGACCGGGAAACCTGACGAAGAGATGGAAAAGACCACTTTGCCCGGACGGCACAGCGGCGAACCCTTGCGGCAGCCCTTACGCGAAAAAGCAGCGCCTTCACCAACACCGTCGCCGGAAAAGCAGCCGGTCAATTATCGCTTGCACGTTCCGCAGGAAGCTGAATCTGCGCCCTTGCTCGAAGCCGTCAAGGAGGAGGAAGTCGCGCCTGTGTTGAACATCAACGATGCGGAGGAACTCAAAAAAGCCATCATCTATTCGGAAATTTTCAACAGCCGGAAGTTCTAAAACATTTTCCGCACTTTTTCGATGCCCTCTGCCAATGCGTCGATTTCTTCTTCCGTGTTGTAAAAAGCAAACGACGCCCGCAACACGCTTTCAAAGCCTAATGCATCGAGCAAGGGTTGGGCGCAGTGATGTCCGGTGCGCAGCGCGATGCCCAGATGGTCAAGCAACATGCCCATATCGTAAGGGTGAATCTGATCGACCACAAAAGAGAGAATCGAACTTTTATTTCTTGCCTGCCCGATGATCTGCAGCCCTTCGATCGCCTCCAATTTGACGGTGGCGTAGTACAGGAGATGCTCTTCGTATTGGCGAATATTGTCCAAACCTTTCGATTTGATATAGCGGATAGCCTCGCCCAGCGTAGTAGATCCGACATAATCAGGCGTTCCGGCTTCAAATTTGAACGGCAGGCTGTTGAAAATCGTTTTTTCAAACGAAACATGTTGAATCATTTCGCCGCCACCTTGATACGGCGGTAAAGCGTCCAAAAAGCTTTCTTTGCCGTAAAGCACGCCGATACCGACAGGGGCATACATTTTGTGTCCCGAAAAAACCAAAAAATCACAATCCAAAGCTTGCACGTCGATATCGAAATGTTGTACCGATTGGGCGGCGTCGATCAGGACAGGAATGTTGTAGTTGTGCGCCAGCCGAATGACGGCGTCTATCGGATTGACCGTCCCCAGCACGTTGGAGACATGTGTCAAGGCAATCAGTTTGGTTTTGGACGAGATCAGTTCTTCGATGTCTTCCAAGCGGATTTCGCTGTTGTCGGTAATGGGCGCGACTTTGATTTCGATGCCGCAAATATCGCGTTGCAGCTGCCAAGGTACGATATTAGCATGGTGTTCCATCGCTGTCAGGATGATTTCGTCGCCTGCTTTGCATTTCGATCGACAGAAGCTGCTTGCCACCAAATTGATCGCCTCCGTTGTTCCGCGCGTGAAAATAATTTCGTGCGGATGTTGGGCATTAATAAAGTGTTGCACCGTGCGACGGGCTTCCTCGTGCGATTCGGTTGCCAACTGGCTCAAACGATGGACGCCACGATGGATATTGGCGTTGATCGTCGAATACACCTCTTCTATTTTTCGGAGGACAGGCAAAGGTTTTTGCGTTGTTGCAGCATTGTCTAAATAGATCAAAGGTTTCCCATAGACCTCCTGCGTCAAAATCGGAAACTCCTTCCGTATCCCCATAATATCTAATTCATAACTCATATTTTATCACTTATAATTAACCACTAACCACTAACCACTAATCACTAATCACTAATCACTAATTATACGCATCGGCAGCTTGCCAATTCGCCTCTGAATCGTTTTTCGATCAGCAATTTCAGTCGGTCACGCAGACCGTCGATTCGGACACCCTGAATCACATCGTTCATAAACGCGAATTTCAGCAACATCACGGCTTCGGTTTCCGGTATGCCTCGCGCCCGCATATAGAACAGCGCATTTTCGTCTAATTGACCGGTTGTCATGCCGTGCGAACATTTAACGTCATCGGCGTAGATTTCCAATTGTGGTTTGGAGAACATCCGGCATTGGCGATTGCCCAGCAAGTTGCGGTTGGTCTGAAAGGCTTGTGTCTGTTGCGCGGCTTGCGCCACAACGATACGTCCGCCGAACACGCCGACAGCCTCATCGTCCAAGACATATTTATAGAGTTCGTCGCAATGTCCGGCTTTCGCCAAATGATTGACAATCGTCTGATTATCAATCTGTTGCTCTTGGTCGGCAATCGCCATTCCGTAGAGTAAACTTTCTGCGTGGTCGCCCGACAAATCAATGCGGAAATTGTTGCGCGTAACGCCGTTGCTCAAAGTAATATTATTGAAAATGGCATGCGACAAGGCAGCTTGTTCGACGAAGGTAGTTGCCAACCGAACATTTTTTCGGTTGCTTTCTTCCATTTCATAAAAGTCGAAGGTGGCATGTTCACCGAGATAGATTTCCGTTACCTGTGTTGCCGCCGAAGCTTGTTGTTCGTTGGTCGAATGGTCGCAAACCAGCAATTTTGCCTGTGCGCCAGCTTCCAGCACTACCAACAGCCTGCGATTGGTCAATGCACTGACATTGCCGCCCGACAGATTGGTGAGTTGAAAAGGCTTTTCGACGATCGTATCGGCAGGCACATAAAGTACATAGCCGTCTTGTGCGAACATCGTGTTGAAGGCGCTCAAACCGTCGCCTTTATCGGCTGCTTGCCGGTTGAAATAGCGCTCAAAAATTTGCGGATAACATGCTGCAAATACATTCAAACTGCCCGCAAACACACCTTGCGGAATGTCGGCGGCGGCATTTTCGTCATAAAACCAGCCGTTCAGCATAAAATATCGGTACGAATTGAGCGTGGCGACAAGGCATTGAAACATATTGCAGGTGTGTTGCATTGCGGTCGGCGGCTGCAAATAAAAGCCGAAATTCTCTTTCAGCAAGTCGCGGATGTCGGTATGCTGATAGTCTTCCGATCCGAAAGGCGGAAAACCTGTCCGCAGGAATTGATCCAGCGCCTGTTGGCGGCGAACATTCAGCAGCGGATGGCATTGTGCATCAATTTCAGCGCGGCAGGAGGTGAAAAAATCAATATACTGTTGCATCTTCTTTCAACCAATCGTAACCTTTTTCTTCCAATTCTAATGCCAGTTCGGGACCGGCTGTTTTGATAATCTGTCCTTTGTAAAGAACGTGTACAATATCAGGACGAATATAGTCTAACAATCTCTGATAGTGTGTGATAACTACCGTTGCGTTGTCGTCGCGCTTCAAATGATTGACGCCGTTAGCGACTATTCGCAGCGCGTCGATGTCTAAACCGCTGTCGGTTTCGTCAAGGATGGCAAGTTTGGGTTCGAGCATCGCCATTTGAAAAATCTCGTTGCGCTTTTTTTCGCCGCCCGAAAAGCCTTCATTGACCGAACGATTGACCAGATGTTTGTCCAATTCGACGATGGTTTGTTTTTCGCGCATCAATTTCAGAAATTCTCCGGCAGTCAGCGGCGGCTCACCTTTGTATTTGCGATGTTCGTTGACGGCAGTGCGCATAAAATTGACCATACTCACACCCGGAATTTCTACCGGATATTGAAAACTCAGAAAAATACCGGCGCAGGAGCGTTCTTCGGGCGACATTTGCAGCAGGTCGCGCCCCTGAAAAATGATTTCTCCCTGCGTAACTTCAAAAGCGGGATTGCCCGTCAGTACAGCCGATAACGTACTTTTCCCCGAACCGTTGGGTCCCATAATGGCATGCACTTCGCCTGCGCGAATATTCAAATTCAAGCCGCGTAATATCTCTTTGCCATTGACGGATGCGTGCAGATTGTGTATATTGAGCATAATGTATTTTAAGTAATAATGAAATAATCTCGACTGCAAAGGTAGTATAAAATTTCCAAATCACATTACAAATGGAGAAAGTTTTCCGAAATCGAAATAAAAATTTGCGTAAAATTTGGATAGTTGCAAAAATACAATTATTTTTGCGGCATGAACTATATGAAAATAACACGGTTAACCATTTTGTTGTTGTTCCTGACGGCGAGTTTTGCCAAGGCGGACGACGTTCGATTTTTCAATATCGCTAATAAATTAGGAACGCCGATGCATGAGTTTGTTTCGTTATGCAAAGACGAAAACGGATTTATCTGGGCGTCTTCTAACAGCGAGGTAATTCGCTTAACCACAGATGATTACCGCTCATATCGCTTGCCCTACGAATCGAAAAACGTTGTTTTTATTGAGATGGCGAGCAACGGAAAGGAAGTTGCGGCTTATACC
>JAISUM010000025.1 GCA_031272095.1 Candidatus Symbiothrix sp.
ACCCTTATTCCCTTATTTTCCAAAGATTAATAATGGAATAAGGGCAGGATGATGGGGCGTTTTATACATGGCTACTAAGGGAACCTTAATAAATAAGGGTTTAAAAATCAAGGCAATCAAGTAAATCTTATGAAAATCAAGGTTCAGACAATCAAGGTTCAGACAGCGGGGGATGGCGGATCAAGCCCCGACAAGTCGGGATAAATTCCGCCATGACGGGCGGTTTTTACTGATAGCATCACTTCGGAGTGATACTATCAGCTTGAAAAATTTTTATGATTATCGTATTTATTGCCTAACCGACTTTTCCCTGCGGGAAAAAATAGCACCTCAAACTTCTTCTTAACCAGAAAAATGCACTTTTTTCTCAAAAAAAATGCAGAAAATTTGCATAAACCAAAAACTTAACGTACCTTTGCACGCTCAAAAAAATGGCCGTTACCCATTTTTGTCGATAAATAACTAAAAAACAGTAGAAAATGCTACAACCGAAAAAAACAAGATTTAGACGCTCTCAAAAGGGGCGGATGAAAGGTAATGCCCAAAGAGGCAACCAATTGGCTTTTGGTTCTTTTGGTATCAAGACATTGCAATCGAAATGGATTACCGGACGCCAGATAGAAGCTGCGCGTATCGCTGTAACCCGTTACATGCAACGTCAAGGACAAGTCTGGGTGCGGATTTTCCCCGATAAACCCATTACCAAAAAACCGGCAGAAGTGCGTATGGGGAAAGGTAAAGGCTCGCCGGAAGGCTTTGTCGCACCTGTTACCCCGGGAAGAATACTTTTTGAAATCGAAGGAGTTTCCTTTGAAGTTGCTAAGGAAGCGTTGAGACTGGCAGCACAGAAATTGCCGGTAACAACGAAATTTGTGGTAAGACGTGATTATGATTTTAACAACGAAACAGTGTAATCGAATATGAAAATAGCAGAAATCAGAGATTTGGCTACCAACGAATTGCAAGAAAGATTGGACGCGGAAGTGAAAGCTTACGAACAAAAGAAGATCAACCACAGCATTTCGCCATTGGACAGCCCGGCAGTGATTACACAATCACGCAAAATAATTGCCCGAATGAAAACTGAGTTACGCAAACGGGAATTAACAACTAATAAATAAGCAACTACATGGAAACGAGAAATTTAAGAAAAGAAAGAACAGGAGTTGTTTCCAGTAATAAGATGGACAAAACCATCACCGTTGCTGTGAAATGGAAAGAAAAGCATCCGATTTATGGAAAATTCGTCAATAAGACGAAAAAATTCCATGCCCACGACGAGAAAAATGAATGTAGCATCGGCGATACCGTGCGCATCATGGAAACCCGCCCGTTGAGCAAAACCAAGAGATGGCGTTTAGTAGAAATCATTGAAAAAGCTAAATAATTATGATACAACAAGAGTCAAGACTTACCGTAGCCGATAATTCGGGAGCAAGAGAAGTGCTGTGTATCCGCGTTTTGGGAGGCACAAAAAGACGTTACGCATCTGTTGGAGATATAATTGTCGTAGCTGTAAAAAACGTCATCCCGTCGAGTGATATTAAAAAAGGAACAGTGTCGAAAGCTATCGTTGTCCGTACGAAAAAAGAAATCCGTCGCACCGACGGCTCTTACATTCGTTTCGACGATAACGCCTGCGTGTTGTTGAACAATGCCGGCGAAATTCGCGGAAGCCGTATCTTCGGACCCGTAGCTCGCGAACTGCGTGCAGTGAACATGAAAATCGTGTCGTTAGCGCCGGAGGTGCTATAATCTTAAAAAGTAAAAGACAATGAGTAAATTACATATTAAAAAAGGCGATACGGTATATGTCAATACCGGTAAATATAAAGGTAAAACCGGTCGCGTGTTGAAAGTGTACGTTGATGATCAACGTGCAGTGGTAGAAGGCGTTAATTTGGTATCCAAAAGCACCAAACCCAACGCTAAAAATCCTCAGGGCGGATTTGTTAAAAAAGAAGCCCCCGTTCATATCTCCAACCTCAACGTAGTGGATCCCAAATCAGGCAAACCCACCCGTATCGGTCGCAGACTGAACAGCAAAGGAGTATTGGTACGTTACGCTAAAAAATCAGGGGAGGACATCAAATGAGTAATACGGCAAATTTAAAGAAAGTATATAAGGAACGCATCGTTCCGGCTTTGACCAAAGAATTTGGCTACACCACCGTTATGCAAGTTCCTGTGTTGAAGAAAATAGTCATCAATCAGGGATTGGGCATCGCAGTAGCCGACAAAAAAATCATCGACGTCGCTATACAGGAGCTGACGACCATCACCGGTCAAAAAGCAGTAGCAACTCTTTCCAAAAAAGATATTTCAAACTTTAAAGTGCGCAAGAAAATGCCCATCGGCGTGATGGTAACATTGCGTCGCGAACAAATGTACGAATTTTTGGAACGTTTGATCCGCGTGGCATTGCCCCGTATCCGCGACTTTAAAGGCATCGAAAGCAAATTGGACGGACGCGGCAACTATACATTGGGAATTCAGGAGCAAATCATCTTCCCTGAAATCAATATCGACAACATTCAAAAATTGTTGGGAATGAACATCACCTTTGTAACCTCCGCAAAAACCGATGAAGAAGGCTTTGCCCTCCTGAGAGAATTTGGCTTACCATTTAAAAACGCTAAAAAAGAATAAGATAATGGCTAAAGAATCAATGAAAGCCCGCGAACTGAAGCGTGCGAAATTAGTTGCCAAATACGCCGAAAAACGGGCGCAGTTGAAAAAAGAAGGAAATTACGACGCATTGCAGGCGCTGCCCAAAAATGCATCCCCCGTCCGACTGCATAACCGTTGCAAACTGACAGGTCGCCCCAAAGGATATGTGCGCCAATTCGGCATCTCGCGTATTCAATTGCGCGAAATGGCGTCGGCAGGACTGATCCCGGGCGTAAAAAAAGCAAGTTGGTAAAAAAAAATATGAGTGTTAAATATTGTTCGGGAGTCCGAATCAATTTAATTATTAAAAAATTATGACAGATCCTATTGCAGATTATTTGACGAGGCTGCGCAACGCGATCAAAGCAAAACATCGCGTGGTAGAAATACCAGCCTCCAATCTGAAAAAAGAGATTACAAAAATTCTCTTTGACAAAGGCTACATCTTGAACTACAAGTTTGTAGATGACGGACCTCAAGGCACCATCAAAATAGCCTTGAAGTACGACACAGTGAATAAAGTGAATGCGATCAAAAACCTGAAAAGAGTATCCACTCCGGGTTTGCGTCGCTACACAGGTTACAAGGACATGCCCCGCGTATTGAACGGGCTGGGTATTGCCGTGCTTTCAACCTCAAAAGGAGTGATGACAGACAAAGAAGCCAAAGAACACAAAATCGGCGGCGAAGTATTATGTTATGTTTACTAAATAAGGAGGATAAAAGCATGTCAAGAATTGGAAAATTACCCATAGAAGTACCTGCAGGCGTCAGCATCAATCAGAAAAACAATCTGATTACGGTGAAAGGTCCGAAAGGTGAATTGTCGCAGGAAATCAATCCTGCCATTACAGTAGAAGTGAAAGACGGTCAAATCCATGTCAGCCGTCCCGATGACGAACGACAAAACCGCGCATTTCACGGTCTGTATCGCGCCCTGATCAACAATATGGTCGTCGGCGTGTCGGAAGGCTACAAAAAAGAGATGGAATTGGTCGGCGTCGGTTATCGCGTCTCCAATACCAAAAATGTGTTGGAATTTGCATTAGGCTATACGCATAATATCTATATGCAGTTGCCGCCGGAAGTCAGCGTAGAAACCAAGAGCGAACGAAACAAAAACCCCTTGGTCATTCTGGAATCGGCAGACAAACAACTCATCGGACAAATTTGCGCGAAAATTCGCTCGTTCCGCAAAGTTGAACCTTACAAAGGAAAAGGTATCCGCTTTGTAGGCGAAGAAGTTCGCAGAAAATCCGGAAAGTCAGCAGGTAAATAATTAAACAGTAAATTATCATGACAACAAAGGAAATAAGAAGAAACAAAATAAAACAGCGGGTTCGCAAAAACCTGTCCGGCACCGCAGCCCGTCCGCGTTTGAGCGTGTTTAGAAGCAATAAACAAATCTACGCCCAAGTGATCGACGATTTGACCGGCACTACATTAGCCGCCGCCTCATCGCTCGGCATCACCGACAAAGCCCCGAAAAAAGAAATCGCGGCAAAAGTAGGCGACCTGATCGCTCAAAAATCTAAAGAAGCAGGCATCGAAGCCGTAGTGTTCGACAGAAATGGTTATTTATACCATGGCAGAGTGAAAGAATTGGCAGAAGCTGCCCGTAAAGGTGGACTTAAATTTTAAAGAATTATGGCGATAAACAATAAAGTACAGTCAACAAACGACTTGGATTTGAAAGACCGGTTAGTAGCCATCAACCGCGTAACAAAAGTTACCAAAGGCGGACGCGCTTTCAGTTTCGCAGCTATCGTAGTGGTAGGCAACGAAGAAGGCATCGTCGGATGGGGCTTGGGAAAAGCCGGAGAAGTAACCGCAGCTATCGCCAAAGGAGTCGAAGCTGCCAAAAAGAACCTGATCAAAGTTCCGGTATATAAAGGAACCATCCCCCACGAACAAATCGCAAAATTCGGCGGGGCGCAAGTCTTCCTGAAACCGGCAACTCACGGTACCGGCGTCAAAGCCGGCGGCGCTATGCGTGCCGTATTGGAAAGTGTAGGTATCACCGACGTCCTGGCGAAGTCCAAAGGCTCGTCGAACCCGCACAACTTGGTGAAAGCAACTATGGCGGCATTGAGCGAATTGCGCGACCCGGCAATGGTAGCTAAAAACAGAGGAATTTCAGTCGAAAAAGTATTTAAAGGTTAATAAGGAGGAAAGAAGATAATGGCTACATTAAAAATTAAACAAGTAAGAAGTCGCATCGGATGTCCTAAAAAACAAAAATTGACGTTAGATGCTTTGGGACTGAAAAAAACCGGTCGCACCGTTGAACACAACGATACCCCGGCAATCAGAGGAATGGTAGAAAAAGTTAAACATTTAGTTTCGGTAGAATAAATATGAATTTATCAAGTTTAAAACCCGCAAAGGGAGCAGTTCAAACCCGCAAAAGAATCGGTCGCGGACCGGGGTCGGGCTTGGGCGGAACGTCCACCAGAGGTCATAAGGGCGCCAAATCGCGCTCGGGTTATTCCCGTAAAATCGGTTTTGAAGGCGGTCAAATGCCCATCCAAAGACGTTTGCCGAAATTCGGGTTTAAGAATATCAATCGCGTAGAATACAAAGCGATTAATTTAGATACCCTGCAAGCATTGGCAGATGCCCAACAATTGACCAAAATAGGTATCGAAGAATTAATCCAAGCAGGATTCATTTCATCCAAACATTTGGTTAAAATTCTTGCCAAAGGCACCGTAACTTCCGCATTGGAAATCACCGCAGATGCGTTTTCCAAAACAGCCGAAGAAGCGATCGTCAAAGCAGGAGGAACCGCAGTAAAACGTTAAATCATTATGAGAGCGGTTGATACTATAAAAAACATTTGGAAAATAGAAGACCTGAAAAACAGGATTATCTTCACATTTCTGCTGATTCTGGTATATCGGTTTCTATCCACCATCACCCTGCCGGGGATCGACCCGTCCACTCTGGGCGCGCTGAAATCCCAAACATCGTCGGGGCTGATGAGCTTGCTGGATATGTTCTCCGGCGGCGCATTCTCCAATGCCTCTATCGTCGCATTGGGAATTATGCCCTATATATCGGCGTCGATCGTGATACAGCTATTGACAATAGCCGTTCCGTATTTTCAGAAATTGCAACGTGAAGGCGAAAGCGGACACCGCAAAATGAATCAATACACCCGCTATCTGACGGTGGTGATTCTCTTGCTGCAAGCGCCCGCCTATTTGGTCAGTCTGCATAACACAATGGGACACGCAGGCGTCGCAATCCCCACAGGATGGTGGTTCTCGTTTTCATCGACCATCATCTTGGCGTCAGGCTCTATGTTTGTGCTGTGGCTCGGTGAACGCATCACCGACAAAGGTATCGGCAACGGCGTTTCATTTATCATTATGATAGGAATTATCGCCCGATTGCCGCAAGCATTGATACAGGAATTTTCTTCCAGACTGACGGAAACCGCCGGAGGTTTGGTGATGTTTCTGTTAGAATTTATTGTGTTGTTGGCAGTGATTGCCGGAGCTATACTGCTCGTACAGGGTACGCGCCGTATTCCGGTGCAATATGCCAAACAAATGATAGGCAACCGTCAGTACGGCGGCGCCCGACAATACATTCCGTTGAAAGTGAATGCCGCCAATGTGATGCCGATCATCTTTGCTCAGGCAATTATGATTTTGCCCGCATCATTTCTGGGCTTCGGCGCCACACAAGACGGATTGGCAGCAAAGATCTTTGGACCCTTGATGAATACCAGCGGATTTTGGTACAATTTCATCAACGTGATACTGATCATCGCATTCACCTACTTTTACACGGCAGTAACCATCAACCCGCAAAGAATGGCGGAAGATTTGAAACGCAACAACGGATTTATTCCGGGCGTGAAACCGGGGAAAAAGACGGCAGAATACATTGATGAAATCATGTCGAGAATCACCCTGCCGGGAGCCATATTCCTTGCAGTGGTGGCTATTATGCCTGCCTTTGCGCAGCTGTTTGGTATCCAACAGTCGTTTGCCGCATTTTTCGGCGGCACCTCGCTGTTGATCTTGGTCGGCGTCGTTTTGGACACCTTGCAACAGGTCGAAAGCCATTTGTTGATGCGTCATTACGACGGATTGTTGAAATCAGGAAGAATAAAAGGTCGTTCCGGTCAAATGTATTGAGAATGATTTATTTGAAAACTGACGAAGAAATCGAATTGATGCGGGTAGCAAACCTGTTGGTGGGCGCTACATTGGCAGAAGTAGCCAAAGCCATCGCACCGGGAGTCTCCACGCTTCAATTAGACAGAATAGGAGAATCTTTTATCCGCGATCATGGAGCAGTTCCATTGTTCAAAGGATTTCGGATCAAAAGAAATGTATTCCCCAATGCACTCTGTATTTCGGTCAACGAAAATGTCGTACACGGTATTCCGGGCGACTACCGACTGAAAGAAGGAGATATTGTTTCGGTAGATTGCGGCGTGAAATTAAACGGCTATTGCGGCGATTCGGCTTATACATTTGAAGTCGGCAAAGTGAAACCGGAAGTGAAAGCGCTTTTGAAAACCACCAAAGAATCTTTATATATAGGGATTCAAAACGCAATCGAAGGCAAACGCATCGGCGATATCAGCAACGCCATACAACGATATTGCGAAGACAAAGGCTACAGCGTAGTACGCGACTTGGTCGGACACGGTATCGGACGCGAAATGCACGAAGACCCGCAAGTGCCGAACTACGGCAAAAAAGGTTACGGCGCATTGCTCCGCAAAGGTATGTGCATCGCCATAGAACCGATGATTAATATGGGCAAGAAAAATGTCAAAGTCGAAAAAGACGGATGGACGGTGCGCACAGGCGACCGCAGACCGTCGGCGCATTTTGAACATACGATTGCCATTCGCAACGGGAAAGCAGATATCTTATCTTCTTTCGATTTGATAGAACAAGTAGTTCAAAATAATTAAAAATATGGCTAAACAGTCGGCAATAGAACAGGATGGAGTAATCGTAGAAGCATTGTCAAACGCAATGTTTCGAGTAGAATTAGAAAACGGACATGAAATTACGGCACATATCTCCGGGAAAATGCGTATGCACTATATCAAAATTCTTCCGGGAGATAAAGTGAAAGTAGAAATGTCGCCATACGATTTGTCCAAAGGTCGTATTTCATTTAGATACAAATAAAATTAAATACAATATGAAAGTTAGAGCTTCAATAAAAAAACGCGGCGCAGATTCTAAAATCGTTCGTAGAAAAGGTCGCTTGTATGTGATTGACAAGAAAAATCCCAAGTTTAAACAACGTCAGGGATAGTAGTAATTTTTGCAAAAATTTCAAGCAAATGGCAATAAGAATAGTCGGGGTCGATTTACCCCAAAACAAAAGAGGCGAAGTCGCATTGACCTACATCTACGGAATCGGTCGCAGCGCTTCCAACACAATCCTGACAAAAGCCGGGGTTGACAGAGATATTAAAGTGAAAGACTGGACTGATGAGCAAGCAGCAGCAGTGCGCGAAATCATCGGTCGAGAATACAAAGTGGAAGGGGATCTACGTTCTGAAGTTCAGTTGAATATCAAACGTTTGATGGATATCGGTTGCTACCGCGGCGTGCGTCACCGTATCGGACTCCCCGTAAGAGGTCAAAGTACTAAAAACAACGCCCGAACACGAAAGGGCAAAAAGAAAACAGTTGCAAATAAGAAAAAAGCAACTAAAGGCTAATTAAATTAAAAAGTTATGGCAAAAAAAACAGTCGCAGCGAAAAAACGAGTAGTCAAAGTTGACGCAAACGGTCAACTGCATGTACACTCTTCGTTCAACAACATCATTGTTACCATAGCCAACAGCGAAGGACAAGTGATTTCATGGTCTTCTGCCGGAAAAATGGGATTCAGAAGCTCCAAGAAAAACACGCCCTATGCCGCTCAAATGGCAGCGCAAGATTGCGCCAAAGTAGCATTCGATCTGGGCTTGAGAAGAGTGAAAGCTTATGTGAAAGGACCGGGCAACGGTCGTGAATCAGCCATCCGTACCGTACACGGCGCAGGCATCGAAGTAACGGAAATTATCGACGTTACGCCACTGCCGCACAACGGATGCCGCCCACCGAAAAGAAGAAGAGTTTAATCAATTTAAAGAGTAACAACAATGGCAAGATATACAGGACCAAAAACAAGAATCGCACGCAAGTTCGGCGAAGCTATCTACGGACCGGATAAAGTACTCAGTCGCAAAAACTATCCTCCCGGTCAGCATGGCAACGGACACAAACGTAAAACCTCTGAATACGGTATTCAGTTGCGTGAAAAACAAAAAGCAAAATATACATACGGCGTGCTGGAACGACAATTCCGCAACCTGTTTGAAAAAGCATCCCGCTCCAAAGGCATCACGGGGGAAGTGCTGCTCCAATTATTGGAATCGCGCTTGGATAACCTCGTCTTCCGTATGGGCTTGGCAAAAACCAGAGCCGGAGCACGTCAGTTAGTTTCACATCGCCATATCGTGGTCGATGGAAAAGTAGTAAATATTCCGTCTTACACCGTTAAGCCGGGACAAATCGTAGGGGTACGCGAAAAAGCAAAATCATTGGAAGTTATCCTTGATAGCGTTACAGGCGTAAATCACAGTAAATATCCTTGGATAGAATACGATAACGCTTCGATGAGCGCCAAATACTTGCATTTGCCCGAAAGAAGCGATATCCCCGAAAATATCAAGGAACAGTTAATCGTAGAATTGTACTCTAAATAATTAAGTAGAAATATGGCGATATTAGCATTTCAAAGACCCGACAAAGTAGTAATGTTGGAAGCGGACAGCAAGTTTGGAAAATTTGAGTTCCGTCCTCTCGAACCCGGATATGGAATTACCATCGGTAATTCTCTTCGCCGTATTCTCCTCTCTTCACTGGAAGGATTTGCAATTACGGCTATCAAAATTGATGGCATTAATCACGAGTTCGCAGCAGTGCCGGGCGTATTGGAAGATGTTACCAACATCATCCTGAAACTGAAACAAATCAGATTCAAACAAACGGATAAAGAAACAGAGAACGAAACAGTTACGATCACCGTCGCCAAAACGGAAGTCTTCAAAGCCGGAGATATAGGCAAACAATTGCTCGGATTTGAAGTCTTAAACCCCGAATTGGAAATTTGTCATCTCGACAAAACGGCAAATATGAAAATCGAAATCACTGTCGGAAAAGGTCGCGGATACGTTCCCGCCGATGAAAATCGTACGGAAAACGACGACGTGAATCTCATCCCCATCGACTCAATTTTTACGCCGATAGTCAATGTCAAATATGTGATCGACCCCTTCCGCGTAGAACAAAAAACGGACTACGAAAAACTGACCATCGAAATTTCGACCGACGGATCCATTCATCCCAAAGACGCACTGAAAGAAGCAGCTCACATCCTGATTCATCATTTCAAACTCTTCTCAGATGATAAAATTCATTTGGAAGTGCCTGAAACAGAAGACATCGAAGACTTCGATGAAGACCTCTTGAAAATGCGTCAATTGCTGAAAACCAAATTGACCGATATGGATCTGTCAGTCCGTGCACTGAACTGTCTGAAAGCAGCCGAAGTGGAAACTTTGGGCGGATTGGTTAGCTATCACAAAAACGATTTACTGAAATTCCGCAACTTCGGCAAAAAATCTTTGACCGAATTAGATGCACTGTTAGACCGTCTGAACCTGAATTTCGGTATGGATGTAACAAAGTATAAATTAGATAAAGATTAAGAAGATGAGACACAACAATAAAATTAATCATTTAGGTCGTACCTATTCGCACAGAGCAGCTATGCTGTCCAATATGGCAGTGTCGCTGATTATGCACAAACGAATATTTACGACTGTGGCAAAAGCCAAAGAATTACGCAAATATGTTGAACCACTGATCACCAAATGCAAAACGGATTCCGTTCATTCCCGCCGTGTGATTTTTCAGGAATTGCACGACAAATATGCGGTAAGCGAATTGTTCAGAGAAATATCTTTGAAAATCGGCGACCGTCCGGGCGGCTATACCCGTATCATCAAAACAGGCAATCGCTTGGGTGATAATGCCTCTATGTGCTTTATCGAATTGGTGGATTACAACGAACTGATGGTGAAAGACGCTAAGAAAAGCACTAAAACACGTCGTTCGAGACGAGGCGGATCCAAAGCAAAAGATGCAGTGGCAGCCACTCCGGCTCCGAAAGCAGAAGCCCAGGCGGAAGTTCCGACTCCGGCAGAAGAACCGATTGTCGTGGAAGAAACGGCAGTTGTGGAAGAAACGCCTGCTGCAGCGCCCGAAACGGCAACGGAAGCAAGTGTCGAAGAAGTTCCTGCAACAGAACCGGTGGCAGAAACTACTGCGGAAGAAGCGCCAAAAGCAGAATAAAGTTTTAATTGTATTTAATAATGAGTGGAAAGAGGCTGCCGATTTTCGGATAGTCTCTTTTTTATCAAAATTACGCTTATGGATGAAATGATTTTGCGCACCGAAGATTTGGTCAAGCAATATAAAAACCGCATCGTCGTCAATCATGTGTCTATTGACGTCAAACAGGGAGAAATCGTCGGCTTGTTGGGACCCAATGGCGCCGGCAAAACGACAACTTTCTATATGACGGTGGGCTTGGTAACGCCCAATGCCGGAAAAATATTTTTAGACGATATGGATATTACCAAGTATCCGGTCTATAAACGCGCCCGTTGCGGCATCGGCTATTTAGCGCAAGAGGCATCGGTCTTTCGCAACCTGTCGGTCGAAGACAATATCCGCGCTGTCTTGGAAATGACCACACATACGCCAAGCTACCAAAAGGAAAAATTGGAAAGTCTGATCGCCGAGTTTGGCTTGGAAAAAGTGCGTAAAAATTATGGAAATCAGTTGTCGGGCGGCGAGCGGCGACGGGTGGAAATTGCCCGCTGTCTGGCTATCGACCCCAAATTTATTATGTTGGACGAGCCTTTTGCCGGAGTTGATCCGATTGCCGTACAGGATATTCAACAAATTGTCGGCAAACTGAAACACAAAAATATTGGGATTCTGATTACCGACCACAATGTTCACGAAACGTTGAGTATTACCGACCGTGCCTATCTTTTGTTTGAAGGAAAAGTGCTGTTTCAAGGTACCGCCGAAGAGTTGGCTCTCAATCCGATAGTGAGAGAAAAATATCTGGGACGCGACTTTGAATTGCGTCGCAAAAATTTATGAAACACGCAACGAGTGTCCTACGCGCAGGGTGGTCGTCGTTTTGATGTTGTTCAAACGACACAAATTGGTAACGGTTGTACGATACTTTTTGGCAATGCTCGACAGCGAATCGCCTTCTTTGATCCGGTAATATTGAATTTTTCCGCTACCGCTTGCAGCATATTTTGCAGACGTGCTACTCAAAGATGACTTCTTTTTGATGAAAGTATATTGGTCGTCTTTCAACGCCAATTCTTTCAAATCAAGGATTTCCGCCGGATTGATGGCTTGCCCGATAAATCGAAATTCAAAATGCAGATGCGGTCCGGTTGAACGTCCGGTACTGCCACCCAAAGCAATGGCTTGTCCGGCTTTTACATATTGATCTTGATATACCAAAAAACCCGACAGATGCCCGTAAACAGTTTCCAGCCCATTCGGATGACGTAAGACGAGATAGTATCCGTAACCTCCTCTGTCATAAGATTTTATTCTGACTTTTCCGTCAAATGCGGCAACGATGGTATCACCGGTACGCAGCCCGAAATCGGTGCCGTAGTGCATCCTGCCTCTACGCCAGCCGTAGTTGGAAGTAACGCCTCGTGTCGCCACCGGCATCACAAATGCGGATACGTCTAATATGAATGAATCGGGGACTTCTATTCCTTGATAATGATGTGCGTATTGCGTGTTCCACTGTTCGGCATACAAGTCGTTGCTCGGATACATTTCTTCTTCCAATTCCAATTCCATAGCGAGGAGCAACGAATCCATCATGCCCTCCTCGTAAGAAGGTTTGACACGATCGGCAAGCAATTTGTCTGTTTTCACTACTCTGCGGCGAGCTTTTGCTGCGGCGGCTGATTCGGGGATGGCGAATGAGGCGATTAATGCGAATAAAATACTGATACTGAATACTTGTTTGATTTTCATTTTGTTTTCTTATTTTATATGCCTGAATATTCATCTTTGGCATAAAGGTTAGACAATAGGGTAGGGGTATAATCGAAAATTTCGTCTGCTTTGAAGAAACGTTGCAATTCGACAGCGGCGGTTTCAACGGCATCCGAAGCGTGGATGATGTTTTCCTGCATACTGACACTGTAATCGCCGCGAATGGTGCCGGGTTGCGCTTGACGTCCGTTGGTTACACCGGTCATTGTCCGCACGACATTGACGGCATCGACGCCCGCCCAACAACATACAATAACGGGGCAAACACGCATCGCATCTTTGACCCGTTGGAAAAAAGGCTTTTCGCTTAAATGGGCATAATGCTCGGATAGAATTTCGTCGGTCAACCAAACCATTTTTGCGCCAACAAGTATCAATCCCCTTTTTTCAAAGCGATTGATGATTTCTCCGATAAGACCACGTTCGACAGTGCATGGTTTGAGTATAACTAACGTTTTTTCCATTGAATTTTTTCTGTATTTTGTTGATTCGTTTGCAAAGTAAATATTTTAATCTCAGAAAAGCAAATATTTAACAATGTTTAATATGTGTGGTTTTTTATTGCAACTTTGTTGCATTATTGAAAATATTGTTGTACTTTTGTGGCTCAAAACATCGAATAAACAAAGCTGTAATGCAATGTAAATATCTTATATTCATTTTATTAACGACGCCCTTTCAAGTACCGGCGCAGAACTTGACCGATACCATCGTGTCGTTGGAAGAGGTTACGGTGCAAAGCAGTGGCAAAAATGTACAAATGTCTGCCCCGCAAAGCATCGTGCATATTTCAACATCCGATATTCAACAGCATTTCTC